>DYHU01000241.1:0-1514 GCA_020724025.1 Syntrophorhabdus sp.
TCGTCATTTTAATTTTAGCAGTGGGTATTATTTTTGGTTTTATTGGGCGGACCCCTACCCACTGTCTCTGGCTGATCACTAAAAAGCATATATAGCCAATTCAGGCCGTGGGTAGATTGAAATTCTACCCACGGCCTTTTTATTTGAGCCGTGGGGAAATCCTTCTCACGGCTTTTTTATTTTCAATAAAGGAGGACCACAGATCATGATCGGGAAAAGGATTCGTATGGAACGTATCGTGGACCGAAATTCTGGTAAGACGGTGATCATCCCTATGGATCACGGAGTAACCGTAGGACCGATAATGGGGTTGACCAACATGCGAGAGACGATCAATGCCGTAACCGAGGGCGGAGCCAATGCCATTGTGATCCACAAAGGGGTTGTTGGGGCGGGTCACAGAGGAAAGGGAAAGGATGTCGGTTTGATCGTCCACCTTTCAGGCAGCACAAAGATTGCACCTGATCCAAACTCCAAAGGCATGGTCTGCACTGTGGAAGAGGCGATCAAGCTGGGTGCGGACGCGGTGTCGATCCATATCAACCTCGGGGCTGAGGGTGAGAATTCTATGCTAAGGGATTTTGGGTTGGTGGCCAGGGAGGCTATGGAATGGGGGATGCCGCTTTTAGCAATGATGTACACAAGGGGTCCAAAGGTGGAGAATGAATACGATGTGAAACTGGTAAAACATGCCGCACGAGTAGGAGCGGAACTGGGAGCAGATATCGTTAAGGTCCCTTATACGGGGTCTCCGGAGAGCTTCAGGGAGGTAGTGGAAGGTTGTTTCGTCCCTGTGGTGATCGCAGGTGGAGAGAAGATGGATACCGACAAGGATATTCTCGAAATGGTCAAAGGGGCTATGGAGGCAGGAGGTGCCGGGGTTTCCATTGGTAGAAATGTTTTTCAGCACAAGGATCCAACAAAGATCGTCCAGGTCATCTACCAGATCGTCCACAATGGCTGCACGGTAGAAGAAGGCCTGAAGGATTTGGAGGGGAAGAGATGAAAAAGATCTGGGTGAAGTCGATTCCTTGGAACCAAGAGATTGCTCTCACGGCGATAGAGAGTGGAGCAGATGCCCTCTGGGTTCCGGCCGGGATGAAAACAGAAGTGAGAAGAATAGGGATCATTCCCGTCATCGCCGAGGATGGGGATTTGAAATTAGGCCATGATGTGGTGGAGAAAGAGATTCGGGAGAAGAGAGACGAAGAAGAGATTGTGACCTTAACCCTCTCGAAGAAAGTGGTGGTGAAAAATGGAGACTGGAGGATCATCCCTCTGGAGAATTTATTAAGCAGGACCAATAACCTCTTCGTTGAGATCGACAACTTTCAGGAAGGGGAGACGGCGCTGGGTATCCTTGAAAAGGGGGTAGATGGGGTGGTGATCAACAGTCGCAATCCAAATGCCGTGCGGGAGATCATCCACTCCCTCAAGAGAGAGACCGAAAAATTCGAACTCCTCAAAGCCAGAGTCAAGCAGATTGAACCCCTCGGCCTGGGAGACCGGGTCTG
>DYHU01000241.1:1614-5752 GCA_020724025.1 Syntrophorhabdus sp.
CGAAAGGAAGAGGGAGGGAGATACAGGGGTGATGAGAGAAGGAGGCTTGGGGTATTGGAGGAGGCCATCGATTTGGGTGTGGATTTTATCGATGTGGAGTTGGGAACTGAAAGATCATTACTTCATGGGTTGATCAGAAATAAAAAAGAGACAAAAGTCATCCTTTCCTCTCACAATTTTAAGAGAACGCCTCCTCAACAAGAGCTCGAGAAGATATGCGACCGGATGATTCAGTTTGGAGCGGACATAGCCAAGATCGTGACCTTCGCCAGGTCCTATGATGATAACCTTAAAATCCTATCCCTCATTCCTTATGCGCGGAAAAGGAAGCAAGAAATAGTGGCCTTTTGTATGGGAGAGAAAGGAAGGATGAGTCGTATCTTCGCCCCATTGATAGGAGCGGCCTGGACCTATGGTTGCTTGAGCAGGAACCGGGTTTCTGCACCCGGGCAATTGACCATCGAGGAGATGAAGGATATCTGGGGAAGATTGACCCATTCGACAGCGCCAAGCCCTGCCTTTACAGACAAAATAAAGAAGCGCCGCTCAGGGTCAACCCTGAGCAAGCCGTGGCCTTTAGGCCGGGGAGTCGAAGGGTTGAGATGAACGATGCCCAAACCGAGCTCTATGGAATCATTGGAAATCCGGTCAGACATAGCCTGAGCCCGATCATCCATAATGGAGCATTCAGAAGAATGGGATTAAACGCCGTCTATCTGGCCTTTGAAGTCAAAAACCTCAAAGAAGCGATTGCCGGGATCAGAGGACTGGGAATTCGAGGGTTGAGCGTAACGATCCCATTTAAGACCGAAGTTATTTCCCATCTGGATGAGATCGATCCGATAGCGAAAAAGATCAAGGCGGTCAATACCATTGTCAATGAGAGAGGAAGGCTCATCGGTTGCAACACCGATTGGTCAGGAGCTCTGGAAGCCCTCGAAGAGAAACTCGATCTCAAAGGGAAGAAAGCTCTCGTTCTCGGAGCAGGAGGATCGGCCAGGGCCATGGCCTATGGGTTGATCGAGAGAGGTTGTCAGGTGATCATTTCCAACCGCTCCCAGGAGAAAGCAATGGAACTGGCGAAGGAGATGGGATGCTCCCTCAGATCCCAATTCTGCAACTCGGAGGTGGAGGTTATAATCAACTGTACGCCAGTTGGAATGTATCCACAGGATGATCAGAGCCCTGTCCCCGGAGAGGTCCTGAGGAAGGGAATGGCCGTGATGGACATGGTCTATCAACCGCTACGGACGAGGCTCCTTCGGGAAGCCGAAGAGCGGGGGTGTATGATGATCGATGGGCTCGAAATGCTCGCCCGTCAGGGGGCAGCCCAACTTGAAATCTGGACAGGGATGAGGCCGGAGCTTTTGGGGATCAAAAAGGATCTTTACCGGGCCCTCCCCCTCACCCTCCCCTCTCCCCGCTGGGGAGAGGGATGGGGTGAGGGGAGATAATAGGAGCAAAGCAATGATTGAGATCAGACCGCTTACTCATCTTGATGCAACCGTGACGATCCCGGGATCAAAAAGCTTTACCCACCGGGCTCTCATCGTCTCTACCCTGGCGGATGGGGAGTCTGTTTTGATCCATGCCCTGCAGAGCGAGGATACAGAATATACGGTCCAGGCACTTAAAAGACTCGGAATTCAAATCTTCCCAGAAGGAGATCGGTTACATGTTCTTGGAGGAGGGGGAAGGCTGAAGGAAGAAGAAGAGGAAATTTTTATTGGTAACTCCGGGACCTCCATGAGATTTTTAACGGCGTTGGTTGCCCTGAAGAAGGGAACCACTCTGCTGGATGGGAACGAACGGATGAGAAAGCGACCCATGGCAGACCTGTTGGATGGTTTGAAGGCATTAGGGGTCAATGCCTATTTCAGAGAGGGGAATGGCTGCCCTCCAGTGATGATCGAATCGCAGGGACTCCTTGGAGGAAAGGCAACCATCCGGGGAGAGGAAAGCAGTCAGTTTCTATCCGCCCTCCTCATCGTGGCTCCCTATGCCCAGGAGGATGTTACCCTAAAAGTAACGGGTCACCTATCTTCCAGGCCGTATGTGGATATCACCTGTGAGGTGATGTCGGACTTTGGCGTGAAAGTTCATCGCGATGGGAATCGATTTTTTTCTGTAAAGGCAGGACAGAGATATTATCCCCGACCATACTTCGTCGAGGGAGATGCTTCCCACGCCTCCTATTTTTTTTCAGCAGCGGCGGTGACAGGAGGTAAGGTCAGGGTTGAAAACTTTCGTCCAGATTCGATCCAGGGAGATTCAGGCTTTCTCCATATCCTTGAGAAGATGGGGTGCGAAGTCTTCCGGGGAGATGGGTGGGCCGAGGTTCACGGCAAAGACCTGAAAGGAATAGAGGTTGATATGAATGAAATGCCTGACGTGGTCCCAACCCTGGCGGTCACCTCGGCATTTGCTTGCGGAAAGACGTTGATCAAGAATATTGGCCATCTCCGTCTCAAGGAGTCTGACCGGATTGCGGCCTTGGCCAAGGAACTGTCTAAGATGGGTGTTGGGGTGGAAGAGGGAGAGGATTATTTGAGGGTTGAAGGAGGAGGTGCCCATGGGGCGGAGATCGAGACGAGCAATGACCATCGTCTGGCCATGAGCTTCGCCATCGCTGGCCTGGTTGTTTCCGGAGTCAAGATCAGGGGAGAAGAATGTGTGGGAAAGTCATTTCCTAAATTTTGGGAGGAATTTCAGGAGTTATATTGATGAATATCGCCCTTATTGGATACCGATGTGCTGGGAAGAGCGAAGTGGGTTACAGGCTGGCTTCTCATCTGCAGAGGCAGTTTGTGGACACAGACCGCCTCATTGAAGAGTCTTATGGTGAGAGGATTAACCATATCGTGGAATCCCGTGGATGGGAGCATTTTCGGGCCTTAGAGAAAAGGGTGGTCTCGGAGGTTTCAAACCTCGATCATCAGGTGATTGCAACGGGGGGAGGGGTGGTTCTCGACCCCGAAAATATCATGGCCCTGAGGAAACGGGGTCTGATCATCTGGTTGAAGGCAGATCCCGAAACCCTTCTCAAAAGGATGCAGAGGGATTCTCGAAACTTACTTCAGAGGCCATCGCTGACAGGCAAGGGGACACTGGAAGAGTTAGAAGAGGTCTTGACCTTTCGGAATCCCCATTACGAGAAGGCTTCCAGCATTCAACTCGATACTTCAACCCTCAATGTGGAGATGGTGTTGGAAGCCTTGTTATCCATCCTTCAAAAAAGGGGGAGGATTTAAATGGGAGGAAATTCGTTCGGGACCTTCTTCAGGATCACGACCTGGGGCGAATCCCATGGTGAAGCTTTGGGAGTGGTTATCGATGGCTGCCCGCCAGGGATAGATCTTTCATCTGAAGATGTTCAAAAGGAGTTGAATCGGCGAAGACCCGGTCAGGGTGGGGGCTCGAGCCCGCGAAAAGAGAGGGATAGGGTGGAGATCCCCTCCGGTCTCTTCGAAGGCAAGACGACGGGAACCCCTATTTCCCTTCTCATTAAAAATGAGGATGTAGATTCAACTCCTTACGAGGAGATGAAGGATATTTTCAGGCCCGGTCATGCTGATTTTACCTATCAGGCCAAGTATGGGATCGGGGACTATCGGGGCGGAGGGAGGGCTTCGGCGAGGGAGACTGTTGGACGAGTTGCTGCAGGGGCAGTGGCCAAAAAGATATTGAGAAGAGAGAAGATTGAGATCACGGCCTATACCGTGGAACTCGGAGGGGTTCGAGCAGAAAAGATAGATTACAAAGGGATAGGAAAGAATTTTTTTCAGTGCCCGGATCCGGAGGCAGCCATAAAGATGGAGAGAAGAATTGAGGAGGCGAAGCTTCAGGGAGATACGGTTGGAGGCATTTTGGAAATTGTCGCAAGAGGTTGTCCTCCCGGATTGGGGGAGCCGGTCTTCGACAAACTGGAGGCGGATCTGGCCAAGGGACTGATGAGCATCGGCGCCATCCGGGGGGTGGAAGTAGGGGCCGGGTTTAAGGCCGCCCGGATGCTGGGGTCCCAATGCAATGATCCATTAAGGCCGGACGGATTTGAAAAAAATGATTCGGGTGGAATTCTGGGAGGAATATCGAACGGAGAGGATATTCTGCTCAGAGTAGCCGTCAAGCCCATTCCCTC
>DYHU01000242.1 GCA_020724025.1 Syntrophorhabdus sp.
AGTGTAAAAATTTTAATACTCCGAACTACGAACTAATACAAACGAATTGAATAAGATGCTGAAACGAGTTCAGCATGACAAGAAAAAGCGTGTCATTCCGAACTTGTTTCGGAATCTCAAATTTGGCATTGACAATAAATCAGTTGTGTTTGTATTAATTACTCCGAACTGGAGGGGACCGGATGCATTTTTTCGAATATAAAAATCAGGAACTACATTGCGAGGGAGTTCCCGTCAGCCGGATTGCTGAAAAGGTGGGGACGCCTTTCTATCTTTACAGTTACAAAACCCTGGTGAGACATTTTAATGTCTTCAACGAAGCCTTTGAAGGGATTCCTCATCTTGTCTGTTATTCCATGAAGGCCAACTCGAATCTGGCCCTGATCCGGCTTTTTGTCAACCTCGGTGGAGGAATCGATGTCGTCTCCGGGGGAGAGCTCTACCGGGCCTTCAAAGGCGGGGCAGACCCGCAGAAGATCGTATTTTCCGGAGTTGGAAAGAAGGAAGACGAGATCGAGTATGCCCTGAATGCCGGCATCCTCATGTTTAATGTCGAATCCTCCATGGAACTCCGGACGGTCAATGAAGTGGCAGGCAGGATAAATAAAAAGGCGCCTATCTCGATCCGTGTCAACCCTGATATTGATGCCAGAACCCATCCCTATATCACCACGGGGATGAAGCAGAATAAATTCGGCATCGATATCCTCCGGGCGCCGATGGCCTATCGCCTTGCCTCCGAGTTGCCGAACCTGAAGGTCGTTGGAATCGACTGTCATCTGGGATCCCAGCTGGTGGAGGTGGAACCCTTTGTGGAGGCATTGAGAAAGCTTAAGGGCCTGGTCGATAGTTTGAGAAAGGAAGGAATGGAGATCCAATATTTGGATTTGGGAGGTGGCCTTGGGATAACTTATGAGGATGAAGAACCTCCAAATCCCATAGAATATGCCTCCACTATTCTTGAAGAGATTCGGGGATTCGGTTGTACGCTCATTTTAGAGCCAGGTCGTGTCATTGTGGGAAATGCAGGGGTTTTGGTCTCAAAAGTTCTTTACACGAAAGAAAATGAAGAGAAACGGTTTGTGATTGTGGATGCAGGCATGAACGATCTGGTCCGCCCCAGTTATTATGGCTCCTTTCACCAGATCCTTCCTGTGAGGGAGGAGAAACGGGAGGAGGTTGTGGCCGATGTGGTTGGTCCTGTTTGCGAATCAGCCGATTTTTTGGCCAAGGGACGGAGAATTCCAAGGCTCAACCCCGGCGAACTGATTGCAGTGATGAGCGCCGGCGCTTATGGATTCTCCATGGCCACAAACTATAACTCCAGGCCCCGTGTGCCGGAGGTCCTCGTCCGGGATGATGAGATGCATGTAATCCGGAAAAGAGAAGATTATGAGGATCTAATTCGGGGAGAAGAGATACCAGAGTTCCTTATTCAACCGTAGGAAGTGAATTGAAGAGAATGTCAAATATCAAGGTCCAAATGTCAAAACAAGTTCAAATTTCAAAGTTCCAATAAGAGATAATTTAACATTTGGGCATTTGTCATTCCTTTGGTATTTGACATTTGATATTTGGACTTGTTTTAAGCCGGAGGCGTAATGAGAATTCCTTTCATGAAGATGAGTGGTAGCGGAAACGACTTCATCCTCATCGATCATCGAAAACCTTTTATCGATGTCGATCACATGAAGGAATTTGCCCGGAAGGTCTGTCCGAGAAGGACCTCCGTGGGTGCGGATGGCCTCATTTTCATTGAAAACTCAGAGAGGGCTGACTTTAAATGGCGATTCTTCAACGCCGATGGAAGCGAGGCAGAAATGTGCGGAAACGGGGGACGGTGTGCCGCCCGCTTTGCCTTCCTCAGAGGTATTGCCACAGGTCCGACCCTTAGATTTGAAACCCTTGCAGGAATCCTCTCTGCACAGGTAAATGGGAAGAGAGTAAAATTGGAGATGACCAAACCCCACAGCCTTAAACTCGACGAGACGATTCTCATCGATGGGAAAAAACAGACGTTTTCAAGCATCAACACTGGAGTTCCTCATGCAATCCAGTTTGTAGAAGATATCGAAACCATCGATGTGATCCAACTGGGAAGATCCATACGGTACCATCCCCATTTTGCTCCAGGAGGCGCCAATGCAAACTTTGTCCGGCTGGAGAAGGATTCTCAATTATCCATACGAACCTATGAACGGGGAGTGGAAGATGAGACTTTAGCCTGCGGCACAGGGATTGTGGCCTCTGCTCTGATTGCCGCATTCAAAGGTATGGTGAGATCTCCGGTTTCTGTCAAAACCCGGGGAGGCGAGCTTTTGACGGTTCACTTCGAGATCGAAGGCGAAGAGGTGAAGAGGGTATTTTTTGAAGGAGAGGTTCACATCGTCTATGAAGCAGAGATGTGGGAGGAGGCTTACCAATGAAAGAGAATGTAAAAGCAATTGTTGTCGGAGCGGCAGGCAAAATGGGGAGCCGGATCATTCACATCATCAGGGAGACTCCCTCCATTGAACTTTATCGGGCCTTTGAGAGACCGGACCACCCCTCCATCGGAAGGGATATCGGGGAGGTGATCGGTTTAGGAAAGTTAGGCATCCCCCTGGTAGGAGGATTGAAAAAGGAGGGAGGGGATGTGATGATCAACTTCAGCAACCCTACAGCCTCTCTGGAGAGCCTGGAGTTTGCCGGGGAGACCAGCCTTGCTATTGTCATTGGCACAACAGGCTTTAGCCAGGAACAGATGGAAAAAGTGAAAGCGCTTTCGAAGAACGTTCGATGCGTGCTTGCTCCTAATATGAGCGTGGGCATGAATTTGATGTTCCGGGTTGTTCAGGATGTTGCCAGGGTGTTGGGTCCGGAGTATGACATTGAGATTCTCGAAGCCCATCATCGCCTGAAGAAGGACTCGCCCAGCGGGACAGCGGTCAAATTGGGGGAATTGATTGCCGGCGCCATTGGACGCAGTCTCGATCAGGTGGGAGTCTATGGACGCAAGGGGATGATAGGCGAAAGGACAAAAGAAGAGATCGGGATGCAGGTCGTCCGGGCGGGAGATATCGTGGGAGAACACACCGTCCTCTTCGGAGGGATCGGTGAGCGATTGGAGATCATCCACCGGGCTCACAGCCGGGACAACTTCGCGCGCGGAGCCATCAAGGCCGCCCTCTGGATCGTCAACCAGCCCAACGGCCTATACGACATGCAGGATGTGCTGGGATTGAGAAAGTGAAGAATCACCAATAACCAAACACCAAATAATCACCAAAGTTCGAATGACCGAAACGGAGAACGTGGAGTTCTTAGTGTATTGTCTCAGAAATGGCTTTACAGTTCTGTCATTCCGGACTTGATCCGGAATCCAGTCTCTGTCCCTGCGGGAGCAGGGAACCACGTGATTAAAACCCCTGGATTCCCGCTTTCGCAGGAATGACATTTTTAGAGGTTACGTTAAATATTTATTTTGGTTATTTGGACATTGGTCATTGGAATTTATTTGGTCCCGCCTTGGCGGGATTGGAATTTGGTTATTGGTTATTCAAAACAATTCTATTCTGAAGAAGCCTAAGGAGCTACAGAATGAAGATTGTCAGATACCAGGACGGTTCATCGATTAAGTGGGGCGTTATCGAAGAGGGTATGATTCGCGAAATGGATGGGGACCCGTTTGGACATTTCCATCTTTCGTCCAGGGCAAAGAAGCTCGGAGAGGTAAAACTGCTTCCCCCCTGTCTTCCATCGAAGATTGTCGCTTTGGGTTTGAACTATCGGGATCATGCTGAAGAGGTGAAAATGGACATTCCGGAAAAACCTCTCCTCTTTATGAAACCCTCTACCTCCGTCATCGGACCGGGTGATCCCATTGTCTATCCGAAAATGTCAAAACGGGTGGATTACGAAGCCGAATTGGCCGTGGTGATAGGGAAAAAAGCAAAGTCAGTGCCGGAGGAAAAGGCGGGTGAATACATTCTTGGATATACCTGCCTCAATGACGTGACGGCCAGGGACCTACAACCGAAAGACGGTCAGTGGACACTATCAAAGGGGTTTGACACCTTTGCACCCATTGGCCCCTGGATCGTGACCGATATCGATCCTCACCGCCTGGAGATAGCCGCCTTTCTCAACGGTGAAAGACGACAATATTCCAATACGAGGAATCTCATCTTCGGCCCCTATCCATTGGTGAGTTTTATCTCCAGCGTGATGACCCTCCTCCCTGGAGATGTGATTGCCACAGGGACTCCTTCCGGAATAGGGCGAATGGTAGTCGGCGACAAGGTGGATGTGATCATTGAGGGGATCGGCACTCTGACCAATACAGTTACGGCTGAAGAATGATCGGGAGATCAAAGATGAACAGAAAAAAATCGATCGGATTATATCGCCGGGCATTGGGATTGATTCCAGGGGGAGTGAACAGCCCGGTCAGGGCTTTCAAGGCCATTGGCATTCCGCCTGTTTTTATCGAGAGGGCCAAAGGATCGAAGGTCTGGGATATAGATGGAAATGAATATATCGACTACGTCGGATCATGGGGCCCGATGATATTAGGCCATGCCCATCCAAGGATCATCGCTGCACTGAAAAGGACAGCCCCGAAGGGAACGAGTTTTGGCGCTCCAACTCCCCTGGAAGTTGAGCTTGCCATCAAGGTGAGAAAAGCCTTCCCCTCGATGGAATTGGTGAGAATGGTTAGTTCCGGCACAGAGGCGGTGATGAGTGCCATTCGAGTGGCAAGGGGATATACTGGAAAGGACAAGATCCTCAAATTCGAGGGGTGTTATCATGGCCACGGAGACAGTATGCTCGTTAAAGCAGGCTCCGGTGCGACGACCTTTGGCATTCCTGACAGCCTTGGAGTCCCGGAGGATTTGGCGAAACATACCTTAACCGCCCCTTACAATGATTTAGAAAGGGTTAAGGCTCTGGTGAATCAGTATCCGGAGCAGATCGCTTGCATCATCGTAGAGCCCATTGCCGGCAATATGGGAGCGATCCTTCCCGAAAAAGGATTTCTGGAAGGATTGAGAAGGATCTGCGACGAGAAGGGGATTCTTCTCCTCTTCGATGAAGTGATCACAGGATTTCGGGTTGCTTACGGAGGCGTCCAGGAGCTCTACGGGATCAAGGCGGATCTGACCTGCCTGGGAAAGATTATCGGGGGAGGCCTTCCGGTGGGCGCTTATGGCGGCAGGGAGAAGATTATGGAAAAGGTCGCTCCCATGGGAGGAGTCTATCAAGCCGGAACACTCTCCGGAAACCCTATGGCCATGGCCGCCGGCATCGAGACCCTCGAGATCCTGAAGACGAAAAAGATTTATAAGGACCTGGAGAAGAGGACGGTCTATCTCTCAGAGAAGATTTACGAAAGCGCTGAGGAGAGGGGAGTTCCTGCCTCTGTCAATCGCGCCACCGGAATGTTAACCCTCTTCTTCACAGAAGGCCCTGTAAGAGACTATTACACGGCGAAGATGAGCAATACGAAGCGATTTGCCCGGTTCTTTATTGAAATGATGGAACAGGGGATCTATCTTCCCCCCTCCCAGTTTGAAGCGTGGTTCATTTCTCTGGCACACACACAGAAGGATCTGGATCGGACGATCGAGGCCTGCGGCACCGCCTTCAGAAAGATTTGATCTGTCGACGGATGAAATTCACCCTTTGATGATCTCGTCAAAAGTCTGAAAAGGAGATTTTTGTCATTCCTGCGCAAGCAGGAATCC
>DYHU01000017.1 GCA_020724025.1 Syntrophorhabdus sp.
TTCCTTGTGCCCAGCCACCTGACTTATGGGACACGGTCAGTTTAGAAAAGGGGGGCGAGGGGGGATTTTATTTTTTCCCCTGCGCAAACCGTAAGGCTTCAGCGCCTGTCGTCACCTCTAAGAGTTCTTTGGTAATCGAGGCCTGTCTTGCCTTGTTGTAACTGAGAGAAAGGGTGGAGATCATCTCCCCCGCATTCTCTGTGGCGGATTTCATCGAGACCATCCGGGCTCCCTGTTCGCTTGCAACGGACTCCACCATGCCTTTGTAAATCTGAGCTTCGAGATATTTCGGAAGAAGGTAGGCCATGATCTCTTCGGCTGTGGGTTCAAAAATGGGTTCTCCCTTGATCTCGCTTCCCTTCTTTAAAACCTCCGAACTCTCGAGGGGCAGAAGTTTCATCACGATGGGCCGTGTATTCATGGCGGATTGGTAACGAGTGTAAATGAGGTCCACCTCGTCATAGCGGCCTTCTTCAAAACCCTTAACGATTACTCCGGAAATCTCCTTCACTTCCTGGACAGAGATCTCTTTTGAAATCTGTAGTAAGGTGTAGTCGATTGGATAGGTCTTTCTCCGGAAAAAATCATAGCCTTTCCTTCCGATGAGAATGAGGCGGATCTCTTTATCAGAGTGTTGATCGATAAACCGGCCGGCCTGAGAAATAGCATTTGCATTGTAACCACCGCAGAGACCTTTGTCCGAGGTGATGAGGAGGAGGCCAATGCGTTTGACTTCCCGCTTGACCAGGAGGGGATGGTCAATCCGGGGAAGGGAGGGGGCAAGGCTCTCCATGAGTTCCTGGATCTTCTCCGCATAGGGTCTGGCTGAACGGAGCCTGTCCTCAGCCCGCTTGAGACGGGAGACAGCGATCATCTCCATGGCACGGGTGATCTGCTGGATGCTGATGACACTTCGAATCCTTCGTTTGATTTCTTTAGTTCCGAGCATATCTTTTAATTCCCCCTCACCCCTGCCCTCTCCCACCAGGGGAGAGGGGGAATTTTTCTCGCTGAAGGGGGTTCCCTTTAACTACCCTCACCCTTGATGGGGGAGGGATAGGGTGGGGGTGATATCATTTTATGTGGTTACGAAGTTCTTTTTATAATCCTGAGCCGCCTGGTGGAGAAGGCTGGCCAGTTCCTCAGAAAGTTCTTTCTTCTCCCGAATCCCTTTGGGAATCTGTGGGAACTTCTCCCGGACAAAGGGGTAGAATCCTGCTTCAAAGTCTTTGATCCGATCCACAGGAAGGTCATCGAGATAGCCGTTTTCGGCAACGAAGATAATCATGATCTGATTTTCGACCGGCATCGGGTCATACTGGGGCTGCTTCAGGATTTCCACCAGACGTTCTCCACGAGTGATCTGGGCCTGAGTCGCCTTGTCCAGTTCTGAACCGAATTTGGCGAAGGTGACCAGTTCCCGGTACTGGGCAAGGTCGAGCCTGAGCATTCCTGCCACCTTCTTCATCGCCTTAATCTGAGCATTTCCGCCCACACGCGAAACGGAGAGGCCGACGGAGACGGCAGGCCGGACTCCGGCATAGAAAAGGTCGCCCTCCAGATAGATCTGACCATCCGTGATCGAAATGACATTGGTCGGGATGTAGGCCGAATAATCCCCTGCCTGCGTCTCCACAATAGGGAGCGCAGTAAGAGACCCGCCACCGAGTTCATCGTTCAGTTTGGCAGCCCTTTCGAGGAGCCTTGAATGGAGATTGAAGATGTCGCCCGGGAAGGCCTCGCGGCCAGGCGGTCTTCTGAGAAGGAGGGAAACCTGCCGGTAAGCCACGGCATGTTTCCAGAGGTCATCGTAGATGATCAGGGCGTGGCGTCCGGTGTCCCGGAACTCTTCGCCCATGGCGCAACCGGCGTAGGGAGCCACATATTGCATGGGCGCCGGGTCGCTGGCTGTGGCCGAGACCACGATGGTATATTCCATGGCTCCATATTCCTGAAGGGTATTGACGACCGAAGCCACGGTGGACTGCTTCTGTCCGATGGCAACATAGATACAGATCACATTGCCGCCTTTCTGATTGAGGATCGTATCCACGGCGATGGCTGTCTTTCCGGTCTGCCGGTCACCGATGATCAACTCCCGCTGTCCTCTTCCTATCGGGATCATGGAGTCAATACACTTCAGTCCGGTCTGGAGGGGTTCTTTCACCGGCTGCCTCTCGACCACATTGGGTGTGGTCCCCTCGATCAAACGGAGTTTTTCAGTATGGATGGGACCTTTTCCATCAATGGGCTGTCCCACAGCATTGACAATTCTTCCGACCAGAGCATCCCCGACCGGGACGGAGAGCACCTTACCGGTCCGCCTGACCGGGTCCCCCTGTTCGATATGGGCAATATCGCCAAGAATCATGGCTCCAATCTGGTCCTCTTCGAGGTTGAGGGCCATTCCGTAAATCCCCTCCGGAAATTCAAGCATCTCAGAGGCCATACAGCCTGCAAGGCCTTTGATCCGGGCGATTCCGTCTCCGGCCTCGATGATCTCTCCAATCTCCTCGGCCTCCATCTTGATCTGGTACTGTTCAATATGGCGTTTCAGGATGGCTGATATCTCTTCTGGCTTGATCTTCAGTTCCACTTTTTCACCCCTCAGTCACCCCCACCCTCACCCTCCCCCGTCAAGGGGGAGGGGATTTAGAAGGATACCCTCTCCCCTGGCGCCTGCCTGCACGAAGCGTTTCGGCGAAGGCAGGGGAGAGGGTAAGGGTGAGGGGGAATATAAAATAAGTTAGTAGGTTTTCACCATCTCCTGCTTCATCTCTTCGAGACGATGTTTGACGCTTCCATCAATGATTTTGTTCTCGATCTTGACAATCACCCCTCCCAGGATCGACTCATCGACCATCGGTTTCAGAAAGACCTGCTTCTTCGATGCCCTTGAAAGTTCCTTTTCGAGGCGCTGGACGAGATCCTCGGAAAGAGGAACCGAAGTGACCACCTCTGCCGTCACCTTTTCTCGAGATTCCCGGGCAAGAGTGAAGAAAGCCTCGATGATGTTGGGAAGTCTCCTCTGCCGGCCCTGGTCGATGACCAGGTTGATCCAGTTAAGGGTGATCGTGGAGATCTTTTCACCGAATATCTGAAAGAGGGCGCTCTTCTTCCCCTCGGGGGAGATCTGGAGATTGCTCAGAAATTCTTTGACTTCCGCATTCGATTCGAGACCGTTTTTGAGCCGGGTCAGTTCCTCTTCGACCCGGTCGAGGGAGTCCTCGGCCCGGGCCACCTGAAAGAGGGCTTCCGCATAGCTTCTCACCACCGGATCACTTGCCATAGAGTTCACCTACCTTTGAGACATACTCCTCAACGAGGCGGCGGTGGTCTTCGGTATTGAGCGCCTTGTTGATGACCTTTGATGCGGCCATGATGGAGAGGTCGGCAATTTTCTCCTGGAGTTCGAGGATGGCCTTCTGCTTCTGGAGTTCGATCTCCTCCTGGGCCCGCTTCACGATCTGATTCGATTCCTGCTGGGCCTTCTGGATGATCTCCTTCCGCATATTCTCGCCCAGTTCCTTCCCTTCGTTGATGACCTTCTGTGCCTCTGCACGGGCCTCGGCGAGCTGGCGCTTGTATTCCTCGAGAAGTTGTTCGGCCATTTGTTTTGTCTTCCGCGCTTCTTCGAGTTGTTGTTGAATCGTCTCTTCCCTCTTCTTCAACCCTTTCAGAATGTGGGGATAGGCCAGCTTGGCCAGAAGGATGAGGAGGAGAAAGAAAGAGACCAGAGTCCAGATGATCAATCCTGGTTCTGCTTTAAACATATTCCGCTCCTTCTTCACCCCCTCACCCACCCCTCTCCCCGCAGGGGAGAGGGATAAGGTGAGGGGCGATTTAGTTAAATAAACATCCTTATTTAAAGATCAGCAAGAAGCTGATGACCAAGGCATACAGGGCGAGCGCCTCGACAAAGGCAATGCCGATGATCATGGTCGTTCGAAGCAGTCCTGAGACCTCAGGTTGCCGGGCCATTCCCTCGACCGTCTTCCCGACCAGGATGCCCATGCCAACCCCTGTTCCGAGGGCTCCCAGACCGATGCTCAAACCTCCACCTAAATAAGCAAAACCGACAGGATCCATTTGTAACCTCCTTCTTAAACGATGAATTTATGAAATAATGGAATGTTGGAATAATGGAATGGTGAGTTTTCCAACCCATAAATCATATTTGTCCTTTTCCCTTTTTGTTCCATTATTCCAATGCTCCATCGTTCCAATATTCCAGTACTGATCTATTAATGTTCCGCATGAACGGCCTCGGCAATATACATGGAGGCCAGAATCGAAAAGATAAACGCCTGAATCAGTGCGACAAATATCTCAAAGGCCATCATCACCACGGCCATTGCCAGCGGAAGGGGAGTGACGAAGGCGCTCTTGAACATGATGATCATTGAGAGAAAGACCAGGATGACCAGGTGGCCTGCGGTCATGTTGGCAAAGAGCCGGACAGCGAGCGAGAAGGGTTTGGCAAACTGGCTGATGATTTCAATGGGAAGCATGAGGGGAATGATCCAGAGGGGGACCCCTTTGGGGATGAACTTCTTCAAATAACCGAAGGGCCCATGCGTATAGATTCCGGCCCCCTGAGTGCAGAGAAAGACGACGACGGCCAGAGAGGCGGTCACGTTGATATTGGAGGTGGCGGTAAATCCCTTGGGGATCAATCCCAGGAGATTACAGAAGAGGATGAAGAAGAAGAGGGTGGCAATGAAAGGAAACCAGGCTATCCCTTTCTCACCGATGGTTTCATAAATGAGGTTTGTCCTTAGATAGTCCACAATCGATTCCATCAGATTCTGCAACCCCTTTGGAACCAATCTCCCCGCCCTTCCCGCTAAGAAGAGGGTGAGAAAGACCAGGACGCACGCGATCCACATCATGACGACCGCATTGGTGATGGAGAGGTCGATATTTCCGATCTTAAGAGGAATATAGACATGGGGCTGGAGGTATTCCATTAAATCTATCTTTTCCATATTCGAATCCTTACCTCCCGATTTGCTTCCATGGGGTCGATCCCAGTTTTCGATAAAACCGCATCGTTTTAATGATCAGAAAAAGGGTGAAGCAGATGGCGAAGGAGAGAAGGGCTGTTTGAAAATGGATCTCCTTCACTCTGGTCAACCCGTAGAAGATGAGGCCGAGCGCCGTGAGCCTTGCTATAAATCCACCCAGGGCAATGACGACAGAAGTCAACTTGGAACGATAAATGACTTTCGAAGAGATGAAGGTGGAGGCTAAAAAATTGAGCAGAGCCAATGCAAATCCCACCATTGTTCCGGAAAGGAGCGGATTCATCTCAATCCTTTTTTTCTTTATCCTGGTTGATAAGCCGGAAGAGGCTTCGGAAACCGGCTGCCGACCCGAAGATGAACCCCACAATCATCAACCAGGGACGGGTGTTGAGGAGGTAATCTAAACCGTATCCTCCCAGGGCGCCGATCAGAACCGAAGCCAGCATTTCGACACCGATGCCACCGTACCTGAACCAATCATTCATGAATTTTTCTGTTTTTCGATTTTGCGGCATCGGGGAATTACAAAATGTGAATTTCTTAACATACCTCAAAAAGGTTGTCAATTAATTTTTAATAAGCCTTTGAATCCTTGAATAAATCCCGCGTAAATAGAAGACGAAGCATGTTAACCATTTGAAATTGTTATGAAACGGAAATGGGGTGGTCCGTGTTTGGGGGGTGGGGATGAAGCTCTTCTTCCCGGATGACCTCCTTCTCCATCTTGCAATGACCATTAAGGGTTCCACCCTCATTAATGGTGAGCACAGGGGTGATGAGGGTTCCGAAGAATTTGCCCGTCGAATGAATCTCAATCCGTTCGGCGGCATGGATCTCTCCCTCCACGCGGCCATTGATGATGATCATGTTAACCCCGATCTTTCCTTTAATGAGTGCGGATTCGCCCACAATCAGTGTGCCGCTTTCGAAGATTTCTCCCTTAAATCTTCCATCGAGACGGAAGACACCCTGAAAGGTCATCTTCCCTTCAAACAGGGTCTCTTTTCCAAGAAAGGCGCTGATCTCTTCCGGAACAGATGGAGGTTTCGGGCTTCCTTTGGCAAAGAGAGTTTTTCCTCCTGACATGGGTGACTCCTTTCACCCCCTCACCCTTCCCCTCTCCCCTTGGGGGAGAGGGATGGGGTGAGGGGTATTCCTATTTAATCTATTTCCCAATGATCGCTTCAATAATCCTCTCCAGATCCTCAGGGGAATAGTATTCGATTTCGATCTTCCCCTTTTTTCCTCTCTGCCGGATCCGGACTTTTGTTCCCAGGTGTTGCCTCAGGGAGTCCTGAAGGCTCTGTAGCTGATTCTCTATCTCTCCCTTCTTTCTTTCGGGTCCGGCCTTTCTTTTCGGTCTTTTCGACCATCGTTTTGCCCATGCCTCTGCTTCTCTCACCGAGAGGCCTTTCTGGATGATCAGGCCGCAGAGCTCTTTCTGTTTCTCCCTGCTCTCCAGGCTGAGGAGCGCTCTTGCATGACCGGCTGTGATCCGGTTCTGGATGAGGTGGTTTTTGATTTCAGAGGAAAGATTGAGAAGGCGGAGGGCATTGGTAATGGTCGTCCGATCCTTCCCCACCCGCCTGCTCGCTTCTTCATGGCTGATGCCGAATTTTTCTATCAAGTTCCTGAAGCCTTCAGCCTCTTCAACGGGGTTGAGGTCTTCCCTCTGGAGGTTTTCGATGAGAGAGATTTCAAGGACTTCCCTGTCATCCGCCTCTCTTACGATCACCGGAACTTCCTTCAATCCGGCCTTCTGAGCAGCTCGCCAGCGGCGCTCTCCTGCGATCAGTTCATAACCCCCATTGATCCTCCTAACCATCAAGGGATCAAGGATCCCCTTCTCTTTGATGGTTTCAGCCAGCTCCAGGAGTTTCGATTCGTCGAAATTCTTCCGGGGTTGAGACCGATGGGGACGGATCTCTTCGATCCCGCAGTAGAAGAGTCTCCTTCCCTCCGCTTCCTCAACTTCCGGAATGAGAGCTCCCAGACCCTTTCCCAATGCCATTCTTTTAGTTGCCATTTTTCTTTCCGTCGGCCATGATCTCACTGGCCAGATTGAGATAACTTTCCGCTCCCTTCGAATGGATGTCGTATAGGAGGATAGGCTTCCCATGGCTGGGGGCTTCGCTCAGCCGGACATTTCTCGGGATGACGGTGTGAAACACCTTCTCTTTAAAATGGTTCCTTACCTCCTCGGCCACCTGGTGGGAGAGGTTGTTGCGGATGTCGAACATGGTGAGAAGGATCCCTTCGATCTCCAGTCTCGGATTGAGGGACTGTTTGATCAGACGGATCGTCTTGAGCAATTGTCCCAGGCCTTCGAGGGCATAGTATTCGCACTGGAGAGGGATGAGAACGGAATGGGCGGCTGTGAGAGAGTTGATCGTCAGAAGCCCCAGGGAGGGAGGGCAGTCGATGACGATATAGTCATAATCCGCCTCCACCTCTTTGATCAGATGGGCCAGTCTCCTCTCACGATCCTTCTCCTGGATGAGTTCCACCTCCGCGCCGATCAGATCCGTATTGGAAATAACCACATCGAGATGGGCAAGAGAGGTCTTCTGGATGATCTCCCGGAGCCCCGAACCTCGAAGCAGGGCCTGATAAATGGTGCCATTGGTTCCCTCTTTGCTGAAACCCGTACCACTCGTTGAGTTTCCCTGAGGATCGACGTCAATGAGCAGAACCCTCTTCTCTGCTGCTGCAATGGAAGCGGAGAGGTTGACGGCTGTGGTCGTCTTCCCCACCCCTCCTTTCTGATTGGCAATACAGATCACCTTGGCCATGGCTCTAAGTTCCAAGGAATGATGGAATGTTGGAATAATGGCCAAACAGGTAAACCCAGCATTCCACCATTCCATTATTCCAGTATTCCAATTTAAGCTCTTTATAGCACAAAAAGGGGAATGAGGAAAAGGCTAAAGTTAGTTAAATCGTAATGCCTCATTTATGGGGAGTCATTCCATCTCATTGATAGTAGGAGTCGATAGGCCACCGGCTCATAGAGCCTCTGGCTCGGAGAGCGGGGTTTTCTAACCCCGCCTCCAATATAGGCGGGACAGGAATGTCCCGCCTATCGGGTGTAGTTAAATTTGGTTCAGGAATTTTGTGATCCCCCTGTAACTGAGGCATTCCGTTAAATCTTCTCGAAGAGAAGGATCGACCTTTTGATTGAACTGAAGGGGAGGGAGAACTGAACAGACCTTTGCAATCGATACCGTAACTTCTCAGTGAAATAAAGACGTTCTATTTCCCCTCCCTTCATAGCCAAAAGAGTTCCTCCTTGTTTCAAGAAAGGAGAACCGAGAAGAAGGAGGGGCTCGAGATCCGAGAAGGCTCTTGCAATGATTGCATCAAATCGGCCTCCCAGGGCCTGGAGAATCTGCTTGTCCTGAATGCGGCCATGGATCGCCTCGATCCCTTTTAGACCGAGCGTCCGGAGGATGTGTCTCTGAAAATCCACCTTTTTTCTAACAGAGTCAATCAGGGTGACGTTCAGGAAGGGTTTTACTATTTTCAGGGGGATTCCGGGAAAGCCCGCACCTGAGCCGATATCCAGGAGAGAGGAGATCTTGGGAAGATGGGGAAAGACCGACAGGGAATCGAGGAAATGGTTCAGGACAATCCCTTTCTCCGACCGGATGGCCGTGAGGTTCATCTTCTCATTCCATTTGAGGAGCTCCCTGAGGTAAAGGTCAAAGGCCTCGATAACCTTTTTCTCTAAATCGATTCCAAAGGCCTTTGCCCCCTCGGTTAGGAGATTTCTATTCTCTCTCTCCACGGTTTGAATTCATATCATAAAACCTCAATTTTTACTATGAGTAACCCCTTTTATTTTCATTGACTTATCTGTCACAATTCAGTAATTTTTTTTATCAACGGGCTTTTTATCCGCCCATTTCCACTACCGGAGGTCATCAATGATGAAAAACAGAATATTTCTCATCGGTTTAATGGTGGCTTGGATTCTATCTTTCGCTTTACTGTCCGACTCCATTACTCAGGAGGATGACCAAAAATTAAGGCAGATCATCACTCAGATCCATATCTTGAATTTAGTAAACGGTTTAGAGTTGGATAAAGGGCAGATGGAGTTGATCTTTAACGCAGCGAAAGAGGCACAGGAGATTCGTCTTAAAACCATTGAGGCGATATCACAAAAAAGAGAAGTCATCCAGGCCCATCAAGAGGTCTTAAAAGTGGCCAAGGCGGGTTCGATCGTGGTTCCCCGGGAGATTGCCTTTCGATACCATCGGATTCATCAAGAGGAAGAGAAAATAAAGAAGTTGGAACAGGAAAAGTTGTTGGGCCTCACCCTCAGGGTAAAGAACAGCCTGAGTCCCCACCAAATTTATGTCCTGAATGATTATCAACCCTGTATTATTCCTCCGTTAAAGAAGGGCAAGATTGGACAGGCCTCAGACGCCAGCGGTTTCGTGAAGGTCCTGGAACATATTCATCATATGCCTAAAGAGGAATACTTTTTAAGAAGAGACCGGATCGTACAGGAGGCTATTGACAAGGTCAAAACGAGAGTTCCCAAAGGGTTTATCCTTGACGAGGGAAGATTGAAAGCACAGCTTTTAAAAGCGATGGAAGATGTGCGCGGGATGCCCGATGTGGATTTTGCAATGAAGAAGGAGAAGATGGCTGAGGACATTAAGGGTCAACTTCTTCCCGAAAAACCGCCTGTGAACATTGGAGTCAAGATTGAACGTTTTTTGCTCCAGCCTGAAATTGTTCCGATCTTAGAGGAGAGATTGAAAGTTGGATAAGAGATCGACTCTATTCCTCACAGCGATTGTTCTCCTTTTGAATTCAGGTTGGTCCGAAGGGATCGCTGGGGATTCCTCTGGGTCGATCCTTTATGGTGGTTTGGAACGGACCTATCGGATCCACATCCCTTCCGGACATGATCGAACAAAGCCTGCGCCCCTTGTCCTCCTCTTTCACGGAGGCGGAGGAACGGGCCAAGGGATGGAGAATCTGACCCTGGGTGGGTTTAACCGTCTGGCGGACAGGGAGGGCTTTATCGTTGTCTATCCGGATGGCATTGAGAAACACTGGAACGATGGAAGGGGCCTTCAGAATTATCGCGCCCACCGAGAAAATATCGATGATGTCGGCTTTATATCGGCATTAATTGATGATTTAAAGGAGAGATGGAATATTGATTTGACTCGTATCTATGCGGCAGGCATCTCCAATGGTGGTCAGTTTTCCCAGCGTTTAGCCTGTGAGCACTCCCATCGAATTTCAGCGATCGGGGTGGTGGCCACCCAGTTACCGGAGCACTTCTTCTCAACCTGTGCTCCCAAGAGGCCTGTTTCCGTATTGATGATGCCCGGGACAGAGGATCCTCTCGTGCCCTGGGAGGGCGGGGAGATCGGGTTCAGGAGGGGCCGGAAGTTCAGAAGGGTTCTGTCTGTTCATGAATCTTTGAGGTTCTGGGCAAAACAGAATCAGTGTCCCGGATCGCCCCTGATCACCTATGAGCCGGACAGGGACCCGAACGATGGCACACGGGTTCGACGGGAAGCCTATGTTCCGTGCGGCCACGAGACCGAAGTCGTTCTCTATGCGGTTGAAGGGGGAGGACACACCTGGCCCGGCGGGGATCAATACCTGCCGGCGAGGATCATCGGAAAGACGAGCAGGGATATCGACGCCAATGAGGTGATATGGGATTTTTTCAAAAGGCATACCCTGCGGTGAGGGTTCTTTTCTGGATGCTGGAAAATTTAGAGAAAATGGGATATAAAGAAAACCTCTCCATGGGGGTGGGGAAAAAAACCATCAGGAGAAAGGATATCTCTTGAAAAAGATTACCATTAAAGGGACGGGTTCTTGCGCTCCTGAGCGGGTTGTCCCGAATTCTTATTTTGAGAAGCTCGTGGAGACGAGCGACGAATGGATTACCACCCGAACAGGAATCAAGGAGCGCCGGATGGTGGAGAAGGGGCAGGCCCTCTCGGACTTGGCCACTCTCGCCTCTGCATCCGCCCTTCAAATGGCGGGCATCTCCCCTGAAGAGCTGGACCTGATCATCATCGGAACCTCGACGGCTGACATGCTCAGCCCTTCCGCCGCCTGTATGGTCCAGTACCGGTTGGGTGCGAAGAAAGCGGTGGCTTTTGATGTGAATGCGGCCTGTCCGGGGTTTATCTATGGGCTGGCAGTCGCCCAGAAGTTCATGCAGGATGGTTCCTATAGCAAGGCCCTGGTGGTAGGCGGCGAGATTATTTCTAATCGGCTCGATTATAAAGACCGGTCCACCTGCGTCCTTTTCGGTGACGGAGCAGGTGCGGTCGTCCTCGGACATTCGAATGGAAAGGATGACGGAGAGATCCTGGCGATGGATATCGAGTCCGATGGAGATCTCTGGCATCTGATCTATGTCCCCGGAGGAGGTTCGCGAATTCCTCCTTCTCATGAAATGCTGGAAGAGGGTCTCCAGTATCTGAAGATGCAGGGCAATGATGTCTTCAAACATGCGGTCCGCACCCTGGTCGATTCGGCCAATAAGATCATGGCACAACAGGGAATCACGAGCGATGAAATAGACTGGTTCATCCCCCACCAGGCCAATATCCGGATTATGGAGGTTGTGGCGGAACGGTTGGAAATTCCCACAGAAAAGGTGATCATCACCGTCCATAAGTATGGCAACACCTCAGCCGCCTCCATACCGGTGGCCTTTGATGAAGCGGTCCGAAGCGGCCAGATCCGGAAAGGCGATCTCATCCTGGTCAATTCTTTCGGCGCTGGTTTAACCTGGGGGGCGGCCCTGTTCAGATATTAATCCACTCCTCTTATTTTTTTTGACCTCAAGAATCCTTTCTGCTAAAATGCCCCTAATTTGACTTTGCTAATTGTGCCTTGCGTTTGATCACTCATGATGGAAATGGTCTTTAGGCTAAGGTTAGGAAGCCTGTTTTAGGATCGAAGAGAACCTGTTTAACGGTGTCGATGCTCGTATCGAAGCAAGAGACTTGAAACTAGAAGTTCGAGAATCTAGAATCCATATACGAGCCTCGATACGAGCTTCGACAACGACAAACGTTGGTTCCCTTAAGAAATTTTAGGCATAAGACATAACCCTTTTCCGAAACTGGCATTTTTACCATAACCCTTGAACCAAAGACTTTTATTTTATGGCCAAAGCCAAAACTCAATTTGTCTGCCAGTCCTGTGGATATCAGGCTCCGAAATGGCTCGGTAGGTGTCCGGGGTGTCAGGACTGGAACACCTTTGTTGAGGAACGAGTCGTCGAGGAGAAGGTTCCCGAACGAGACTTGCTCGGTTTTGACGCCGGGGCTATTCCAACGGCCATCACCAAGATTGTCAGCGAAGAAAAAGGCAGATTCCAGATCGGCATAGGAGAATTCGATCGGGTTCTGGGAGGAGGGATTGTTTTTGGATCGGTGATCCTGGTCGGAGGCGATCCGGGGATTGGCAAGTCAACCCTTCTTCTTCAGATGATGAGCCGCCTGGCATCCGCAGGGAAAAAAGTCCTTTATGTCTCCGGAGAGGAATCGCTTCAGCAGACCAAAATGAGGGCAGACCGTCTGGAGGTCTCCTCTGATCATCTCTTCGTGGTTTCAGAGACGTCCCTGGAGAAGATCCTTCAGGACATCCAGACCCTTAGGCCTTCCACTGTGGTCATCGATTCAATCCAGACCATCTATTCCTCTGACCTTCCTTCAACACCGGGGTCGATCAGCCAGGTGAGAGAAGCATCAAGCAGATTGCTTTATCTGGCCAAGCATCTGTCCATCCCCATCTTTCTCATCGGCCATGTGACCAAAGAGGGTTTTATCGCAGGTCCAAAAGTGCTGGAACACATGGTGGACACCGTTCTCTATATCGAAGGGGAAGCCAATCACGCCTTCCGGATCCTGAGGGCGGTCAAAAACCGTTTCGGTTCCACCAATGAGATCGGCGTTTTTGAGATGAAGGATTCCGGACTGGTGGAGGTGCTCAGTCCTTCTGAGTTCTTTCTTTCCGAGAGAACCCAACCTGCCTCCGGTTCAGTGGTCATGCCCAGTATAGAAGGATCGAGACCTATCTTAATCGAGCTTCAGGCCCTGGTCGTTCCCACCAACTTTGGAGTTCCCCGGAGAATGGCTCAGGGGGTGGATGGCCAACGGGTTTCGCTTTTAGTCGCTGTGATGGAAAAGAGACTGGGGGTTCACCTGTTTAGCCACGATATTTTTCTAAACATCGCGGGGGGGATGAAGGTGGAGGAACCCGGCGCTGATTTAGGTGTGATCGCCGCCATATCGTCAAGTTTTCGGGATAAAGTGATCGATCCTGAATTGGCCGTTTTTGGAGAGGTGGGACTGGGAGGCGAGGTGAGGGGGGTGAGCCAATCGGAGGTCAGAGTGAAGGAAGCAGTGAGATTGGGATTTAAACGAATCCTTCTGCCAAAGCCGAACCAGGAGAAGGTAAAAGGGGTGAAAGGGATCGAATTGATCGGCGTGAGAACCGTTCAGGAAGCTGTCGAAAAATTATTTTAGCATCAATTTCCAATGATCAATGCTCAATGGTCATTTTGCAATGATTATTAAAAACAGGGAGGTTTTATGAAGAAGTTAATCATCGGAACGATTCTTATCGTCTTTTTCTCCGTCTCTCTTGTCCGGGGACAGGAGAAACCCGCCGGCTCAGGGGAGATTTATGATTCCGCCATGGAGCTCTTTCATAAGGGCAGATATCAGGAGGCCGTCGAGGGTTTTTCAAAATTGATCCAATCCTTTCCCGCCAGCAGATTGGTCTCCTATTCCCATTATATGATCGGGCAGTCTTTTGTGAAATTGGAAAAGTATGAGGAGGCCATTCAGAAGTTCGAATACTATCTCAAGACCTATCCGGAGGGAGACCGCGCGAGAGAATCGGAGCAGGGATTGAGAGCGGCCAGGGAGAAGGTGAGGCCGAAGAAAGAGATCATCGGGACGGTGGTGGAAGTGAAACCTGCTCCGGAGGAACCGAAAAAGGCAGAGGTTCCGAGGGTCGTAGAGGAACCCAAAAAAGAGGAGGTCCGGAAAGTTATTGAAGAACCCAAGAAGGTAGAGGTGGTGAAGGTTCCGGAGGAGACGAGGAAGGAAGAAGAAAAAATCCCTGTCAAAGAGGAAGTAAAGGTTCCGATCAAAGCAGAGGAGAAGGTTTCACTCAAGGAGGAAGTGAAGGCTCCTTCAGAGAGGGCTGTGACCGGGGTTGTTCCGGAGGCCAAAAAGGTGAAGAGGCGAGTCTGCGCTCAGGTTTCCTATTTAGACGGAAAGAACCTCGTTGAAGTGGAGAAGAGGATCAAGGAGTTGAAGGATGCGGGCGTGGACACGCTCATCTTCAGGGTCTTTCAGAATAAAGGGGACCGGATGTATAAATTTGTGAAGACCCGTCATGAAGAAGGGGTCTTCTTCAAGACCGAACATGCCCTGGTCATCGATGATATTTTAGGGAAGATAGCGGAGATCGTCCATCGCCATGGGCTTGAGCTTTTTGCCTGGATGACGACGCGTTATGCGACCTACGGTGTCGAAAAGCATACCGACTATCGATCCAGAAGCTACAATTTCGAAACGAAGAAGATGGAGATCGGAAGGGGGTATAACCTCTTTCATCCTACTGTCCTGAAGCGGCTGGAGGGGCTTTTTCGCGACCTCGGCCGTTATCCCATTGACGGGATCCTGTTTCAGGACGATCTGATCCTCCGGCACAACGAAGACTTCAGCGCCGAGGCCAACAAAGCCTTCTTAAAAGATTTCGGATATTCTCCCCATCCGGATATCTTCTATATCGAGCCTTATAAATCGGATTCCGGAAAGTATTATGTGAAGGGATATACGGACGAGTTTTGGACCTGGGCCAAGTGGAAGAACCGCCATCTGATGGAAGTGGCCAGGCGGCTGGTCGGGGCGGCCAGGGAATCCAATCCAAAGTTGCAGTTTATGGTCAATCTCTATTTCGAAGCCGTTCTCAACGATTCCAATGGTGTCGCCTGGTTCTCACAGACCCTGCCGGAGGCCCTGGAAAAGGGGTTCGACTACTATGCCATCATGGCCTATCATCGCCAGGCGATGATAGGCAGGAATATCGAATTAAAAGAGTCCATTGACCTGATGGCCGAAGCCGCCCAGAAGGCGGTCAAGTCCGTGGGCGATCCCTCCAGGGTGTTGATGAAGATCTGGATCCTCGACTGGAAGAGCAATGAGGCGGTGGGTTATGAACTCGCCCCCCAGAAAGAGATCGAAGAGATTCTGGGAAAGATCCTGGAACAGGGGAAGGTCAGTTTAGCCTTTGTCCCTTACATCCATCAATTTCCCCTCCATCAGTTGAAAGGGAAGTGGACTGGCACGAAATAGTTCGGAGTTGGAAGTCTTGTAGTCTCATAGTCTGATAGTCTTATAGTCTTTAACTATACGACTAACAGACCAACAGACTATGTGACTCATCACTCCGGACCGTTCTATTTCTTTTCCATTCTCTCGATGAATTCTCTGACTCCCATGATTCGAAGACCACGGTATTGCTTCAGGGAGAGAAGCCCTTTATCTCCGGTCACCAGATAGATCGCTTTCCCTGAAACAGCACAGGAAAGAAACTTGTCATCCCCAGGGTCCGGACTCATTCCTTTAACATAGTGGGTGACTTCAATGACCTCTACATACGGAAGGACTTCTTCATTCAGCACTGCCTTGATCTCTTCAGCAGAAAGCTGAAATTTCGGATACTTTAGCACTGCGGCAAGCTCATCATAGGTCTCTCTGGTTACAACGGGAACAATTTTCCCTTCTTGCCACCATCTGATAAGCTTCGCGATCTCTTTGCGAAACAGCAGGGCCGACACAAACACATTGGTGTCCAGGACGACTCTTAATCCTTCCTTTGTCTTCTTGCCCACTGAACGGCCCCACTGACGTCCTTATCCGTTAACCCAAGTTTCTCGATCTTCTCACGTATCTTCTCAAGTGGTGATCCAGCCGTCGTGATCCTGACCGGTGTAAGACGAATGGCGTTTCCATCGATCGCGACATCGAAGTACTCTGCATCCCGGAAGGCGCTCACGATTCCCTTGGGAAGGGTGATCTGATTTTTCGAGGTCCTTTTGGCAAGCATGTCTCCTTACCTCCTTACTGTAAGGATACCTTACTTCAAGATAAAAAGCAACTCTCCAGGAGACCGCGAAGATCAAATACCCTTAAACCAACAAGATTACATGTTAAAAAAGGCTTTACCCGAAGCCCACTTCTCTGATATAGTAGACCAACCCTTCAATAGTTGTAGTTCTGGCTATGCCGGACAAATAAGAAAGCGGAGACAGGATACAGAGCGAGGAGGAGTGAAATGACGGCCCTTAAAGAGATCGATGAATTGCTAAAGGCTTATAAGGAAGAACTTTATCAAAAATATTCGGTGGTTGAAATAGGGGTTTTTGGTTCTATTGTGAGAGGTGAGCAGAAGAAAAGGAGCGACATAGATATCCTTGTCGATTTTGAGAAAGTTCCAGACCTGCTCAAATTTATCAATCTGGAAAGATATCTTTCGAGGCTTTTGAAGAAGAAAGTTGACCTTGTAAGTAAAAAAGCCATTCGGCCAGAATTAAAGGAAATGATCTTGAGTGAGGTGGTATACATCTGAACCCGTTGCGGAGCCGGGTGGTGCAGAACTTAGAGGAGCTGGACAGGTATCGCTGGAGTGGTCATGGTGTTTTAATTGGGAGGGTGCGGCACGATTGGCAGGAAAAAGAGTACGTGTTGAATCAGTTTGGAAAAGGAGAGAAGCAGTCAGTGAGGCCTACCGGAAATTCATAGAGGAGGGGAAGGGATTAGGAAGACGTTCGGATTTGGTGGGGGCGGATTGGTTCGGAGCCTTGGGGGGTGGTCGAAGGTGTTATCCCTCCGGAACCGAGGTGAAGAAGTAGAACATGACAGTCGGATCTTGGGGGGTGGGGATTTTGTCCAGGCAGTAATGCGGGATGCGGAAGAGGCAATTGCACGGCAGTTACGGAATAGGGGAACAAAGACGATTGAAAAGATGATACGGCGAATGTGCAGGGGGTCGGGGGTAAGCGAGAAGGAGCTTAGATCCGGAAGTCAGAGGAGAAGGGTATCAAAGGTGAGGACAGAGATAGCTTGTTATTTGAGCTGAGAGATGGGAACCTCGATGGCTGAGATAGCAAGGAGATTGGGAGTGGGGACTTCAGCCATTGCAATGGCGATAAGGAGAAGAAACTCCGAAAACCAAAAGTTGTGATAATTGTGAACTACGTCCCCACCCTTTTTTTGCGATTTTACAGTAACCCTAATGGTCAAAAATTATCCATTTTAGCTTTTGGCAAGGAACAACCTTTTTAAAAAACGTTATAATTGCAAGCAGTTATAATAAGAGCAAAATGTTGGCATTAAAGTTGCTCTTTGACCACAGAATGCATTGGCGTTTCAATTGAAGTGATTATACGAGGGGGAATGAGATGAAAAAAGTAACACTTTCTTGTTTGGTATTGATGGCGGTGCTTTCCTTTATAGAGTATGACGTTTCATTAAAATCTTTACATAAAGATCCACTTATGGTATATTGATTTCCAAAACGACAGGAGGGAACCAATATGCCACAGAAGAGCCAGAAAGCAAAGTTGATTTTAGACTCAGAGAAGAAAGAGCAATTACAGCGCATTGCCAATTCACGAAAGGCACCGCTCAGAGAGGTGCAACGGGCCAGTATTTTATTGCAATATTCAGAAGGCATGCCGATCATAGATATTGAAAAAATGGTCCACGTCAGCAGACCGACGATTTACAAATGGATAGATAAAACCTTGGCTATGGGGATCGAAGAGGGACTGAAAGACAAGTATCATCGGCCCAAGGAGCCAGTGATTACGGAAGAAGCGAAGGCCTGGGTCATCAATCTTGCTTGCCAGAAACCGACAGAGTATGGCTATGCTGCGGAGATGTGGACGCGAAGCGCTTTGGCGGATCATGCAAGGAAATATGCTCCGGAAGCGGGGCATGATTGTTTGAAGAAAGCGGGGAAGGCGACCATTCAGAGAATCCTTGATGAGCATCCGCTGCGTCCTCATAAGATGGCCTATTATCAGGAGCGGCGCGATCCTGAATTTGAGCAGAAAATGGCGGAGGTCTTGTGCATATACAAGGAGATCAATCTTCAAAACGAAGCCGGGCAAGCGGGTGACACTCCATCTGTTATTACGGTATCGGTGGATGAGAAACCGGGGGTACAGGCCATCCAGAATATTGCACCGGATATCATGCCTGAACCGGGGAAGCAATCCCGAATGATGAGGGACTATGAATACAAGCGTCTGGGGACCTTGTCGATTCTGGCGACTCTGGATTTGCATGATGGTCATGTGATTGCCCAGGTTCATGACAGGCATCGCAGTAGTGAGTTTATCTCGTTGCTCAAAGAGATGGATGCTTACTATCCTGCCGAATCCAACATCCGTATCATCTTGGATAACCATTCTGCCCATATCTCCAAGGAGACCATGAAGTACCTTGCCAGCAGACCGGGACGATTTCTTTATGTTCATACCCCGAAACACGGCTCATGGTTAAATCTTGTCGAAACGCTCTTCGGTAAAATGGCCAGAACCTTCTTGAAGCACATTCGTGTGAATTCCAAACAGGAACTTAAAGAAAGAATCCTGTTGGGAATCAGGGAAATCAATGATTCTCCCGTTGTGCATCGCTGGAAAAAATTCGATCTCGCTCATGCTTTCTAATGTAAATATATTGGTGAAACGGTATAAGAGGGGTGCACTCCAGTTAAAACTGAAACCATTCCGGCCACCGAAGCAAATCTCTCGCCCCCCCGGCGTGAAGTCGGGGCAGACAATCGCACGGCCGAACGGGTTAGTTCTTTAGATCCATTGCAGGCTCTTCAGGTCATTCGAAAGTGTAGTTCATGGCGATTCGCCCATGCTGTCGGCCCTGGGAGACGGCAGATAATGGAGGAACAAAGGAGAGGTTTTTGTAGGGACTTGGAGCCTATTTATGAATTGTACATTAATCGTTTGACAAAAGAAGTTATTGAGCAAATTGATCTCGATTTGCTTAAATCAACTTATGGAAAATGGGAAGCAAATAAAGATTTACAAGTGGTTGTTGAATTAACAGATTATACTAACCCTCCGAGTGAATATTGGAAAATAACTAATCAATGGACAAGGTTTATAGAAAATTTTGGCTTATCCCTATTAAAATTGTTACAAGACGAACAATTAAAGTCAAGAGCCTTGCAAGGGTCCCGGGATGATATGATGAAATTAAGCCTAGCCTATTGGAAGAGCAGGTTTGTAGATATATATTCAAACAAAACATCGTGGAAATACAAAGGGATATCAGATTTGCTTAAATATGAAATCGCTTCAATTGATAGGAAGATCGAAGAGGCCAAGGCTGAAGAAAGAAGGAAGCAAGAGTTGATTCTTGCTGAAGAGAGAAGGAAGCAGTACGAAGAGCAAAAGAGAATAGAAGCTGAAAGAGCTGAGAGAAAGAGAATAGAAAGAGAATAGAAAGAGAAAATAAACTTAAGAGTTACGGCGTCACGGCTAAGTTAACATCCTTTGAGTTGTGCAGTAATCCGTTTAAATATCAAGGCAAGAAAGTAGCTATTATACTGATGTTCAGAAGGATGATGGAGAAAACAACAGGAGTATTTTCCTTTTCTGGGAGTGACTGTGAGATCTTAGTTTCTAATTTGCCTTTTGATCTATTTACAAGGGCTGGACAGGTGGCTGAATTGATAGTAGAGGTCAAAGGTACGATAGAGGTTGTCAATCTTTTAGGGGCCAGGTTCAAGGTTCCACATGTTGAGTATATAGCTTTCTGAAAGGAAGTGAGAGGTCAAGCCAGTATGAACTGAATAAATACAAATGAAAGAGTTGAGATGAAATGGAAAAGAATGAAGGTGTTGCGACGGATCTTAGTCCACAGCTTAGCGAAATATTATCCATAGAAAGCAAACTACACCCTTTTTCAGATCTTTCATCTTTTAAACATATAATCTCATGGTTGTATGGACGAATTAATGAGCATAATTTCAAACTGTTGTACCGTTATGACCTCCGAAGTTGTACTTGTTCTTCAATCGACCATGACCGGAAAATTATCATGTGGCATATTGCAGCAACCTCTGGCGTAAATCTTTTGTGGGACCTCATCCACGAGTTTGGGCACATGCTCGCCGGTAAGCCCACCGAAATTAACCAAGGGAAATATGAGTGGGAACGCAAAGCCTGGGATCATGGTTGGGGGATAGTAATGGAGAATTTCTCCGAGCTTAATGAATATCGAGAGCATTTCGAACAAAGAAGAAATCAGCGTCTTTCTCCCAATATTTAGAAAAACTTAATATAGTATAGAAGGTGGGGGGAAGTAGAAACAAGATCCCTCATACGGTTAACCAAGGTACTCAAGGGGATTTTATGGAGATCAAAAATTATAAGATCAAAATCTATCGTCACTATGACGATGAAGTGAGAAAGGTAGCAGACTGTTCAATTAAACTTACCATTCCCCCAAAGATAGAGAAATGTACAGGTGAAAATTTTCCGGATAATGTTAGGGAGCATATTGAGGCAACACTGGAAAGCGAGCTGAAACTTCCACCTCCAAGCGGGGGAGTTGACGCAGTACTGAAGCACTACAAACCTTTAACGCCTCAACGTCCGGTTGTGAGTCCGATAGTTGACGATTATTCGTGGACTATTGAGTAGGTTCCGTTGCGGAGCCACCAGAGGTAAAGGAGGATCGCTTCATGAAAGAAATTGAAAACGAAATAAATGAACTCAAGGAACGACTAAAGAAAAAGGAAGATAAATTATTCCGTAGTGGACGCCTTAACTCATATAAACAAGGCGAAATTAATAATAGGCTTAGAGACATTAAATGGCTCGAATCACGTTTTGAACATAGAGAAAGAAATCCTGCTCACAGGAATACTGTTCTTAAGAACTTTAAAGAAGAAGCAAACAAAATCAAGAATGATATAGAAAAGATTTAAGAATTAACTTCAATTCCACCCCCCAATTTAAAGAATATGCCTGACTTTGCTGAAGCCTGACGGAGGAGGAATTTGTGCGGTGGCCTGCTGTACTATTGCCCCGTTCCATAACTGCGTCCTCCTCGACAAGGTCGCAACGATTGACAGATCATTGTTGATTGTTGAGACCCTCTTCTTACTTACTCCGAACTGTTCTATTCCTTTGGTTTGAGCCAGGCGGGATCGGCACGGTCATCTTCTGCCTGCTTGGGCAAGACCTTCTCCACCATATTGACGGCCTCGTTTCTCTCTTTTTCCCGCTCCTTCAGCTTTTCTTCCAACTCTTTAATCTCAGCCTTCAACTTCCGCTTGAGGCTATCGGGTTTGAACTTCGCCTCCTCCAGTTCCTTCTCCTTTGTCTTCAGGGCTGAGTAAGCAAGGTCATAGCTTTTCTGGGCATTGGAGAGTTTATCGTTCCATTCCTTCACCTTTGCCCTCCACCACTCCTCTCCCCTGCCCAGGAGGTCTTTCCGCTCAGGTGTGGATTCGGTCGGCTCAACAGCCTCGGTTGGTCTTGGTGGTCTGACAGGCGGAGGAGAGGGCTTCTCAGAAGGTATCCTCTTCTGGATCTGATCCCGGTATTTCTCAGGGACGAGGGTGAAATCATCGGCGAAATGGATGGTGCCCTTCTCATCGACCCATCGATAGATCTCCTGGCCGTTGGCGATCCATGATGACGATACCAGCACAATCAATATAAGCAAGGCCATTCTTTTCATTGTTCTCCCCAATGATAGTAAGGAGTTCGGAATTTTCCATATTTGATGGTTTAGAAAAAGTTGTCATTCCTGTGAAAACAGGAATCTAGAAAATCCCAAACTATCTAAAAAAACTGGATTCCTGCTTCCGCAGGAATGACTGAAAAAAGTCTTTTCAGATTTTCGTGAGGTCTTGTTTTACTCCGATATCTACATTCCGCATTCCGCAATCGGTTCAATGGGCTTCGGCCCAATTTTTTCCCGAATGGATGGAGACCTTGAGGGGGATGGAGAGTTCCATCACCGTCTCCATTTCCGTCCGGATCATTGAGAGGGCCTTTTCGATCTCCTCTTCGGGGACTTCAAAGACCAGTTCGTCGTGGACCTGCATGATCATCTTCGTTGAAAGAGGAAGGTTTTCGAGCCGGTCCTGGATCCGGATCATCGCCACTTTGATGATGTCTGCGGCTGTTCCTTGCAGGGGCGTGTTGATCGCCATCCTCTCGGAGGCCTGCCGGATGGCGACCGTTGGGGAAAGGATCTCCGGCAGGTAACGCCGCCGGTTCAGAAGGGTGGTGACAAAACCCTTCCTCCTAACTTCCTCCAGGCTTGTCTGGATATAGGTCTGGACTCCGGCATATTTTTTAAAGTATTCATCGATATAGGTCTGGGCGATTTTGGGTTCTATTTTCAACTGTTGTGATAGGCCATAGGCGCTCATTCCGTAGATGATGCCGAAATTGATCACCTTGGCCTCCCTTCTCATGAGGGGCGTCACCTTTTCCATGGGAACACCGAAGATCTCGGAGGCGGTGCGACTATGGACATCTTCATCCCTCCGGAAGGCTTCGATCAATACCTCATCCCTGGAGAGATGGGCCAGAATCCGCAATTCAATCTGGGAGTAATCCGCAGAGACGATGACATACCCCTTCTCAGGGATGAAGGCCTGACGGATACGGTTTCCCTCTTCCGTGCGGATGGGGATATTCTGAAGGTTGGGGTCGCTTGAAGAGAGCCTTCCCGTAGCCGTGACCGTTTGATTGTAGGAGGTATGGACGCGGCCTGTTTCCGGATGGAGCAATTTGGGCAGGGCATCGATGTAGGTCGATTTTAGTTTGGAGAGACTACGATACCCTAAAATCTCAAGAGGGAGATCATGATGGAGGGAGAGTTTTTCCAGGACCTCCATGTCGGTCGAGTATCCTGTCTTCGTCTTTTTGATCACGGGCAGTTTCAGTTTGTCAAAGAGAATCTTTCCCAGCTGCTGGGAGGAGTTGATATTGAAGTCCTCACCCGCCAGCCCGTGGATCTGATCCATCTTCAGGCGGAGGTGGTTTTCGATCTCTTTCGAAAAATCGCTGAGGAGATCGATATCGATCTTCACCCCGTTCATCTCCATCTTTGCCAGGACAATGGCAAGAGGCATCTCGATCCTATTGAAGAGGTCTTCAAATCCTCCCTCCTTCAGTTTCGGAAGGAGGAGATGGAAGAGCTGGAAGGTCACATCCGCATCCTCACAGCTGTAATCCCTGGCCTTTTCAAGATCGACCTGATCGAAGGTCACGCCCTTTCCTCCAGTCACCTCCTTGTAATCGGTCACTTCCCGATCCAGATACTCACGGGCGATCTCATTGAGGTTGTGATTGTGTTTGGTGGGGTTGAGAAGGTAGGAGGCAATCATCGTATCGCAGAGAATCCCCCGCATGGTGATGCCATGGTGTTTCAGGACAATCCAATCATATTTGATATTCTGCCCCACCTTCTTTACCCCTTCATCCTCGAGGAGCGGTTTTAATTCCTGGAGCACCCAGGAAAGAGGGAGTTGCTCGCCGTGCCGATGGCCGATGGGGATATAGAAGGCCTGATGAGGCGTATGGGAGAAACTGATTCCAACGGGTTTAGCCCACATCGGATAGAGAGAGGTGGTCTCGACATCGATGGCAAAGCATTTCGATTCCCTCAGGTCATGTAACAATGAAAGGAATCCATCCCGGTCCGTGACCAGACGATAATCCCGGTCCGCCTTTCCTTGCGGAACTTCTTCAGGAAGTTCCCTGAGAAGTTTATTGAACTCCAATTCTTTAAAGAGTCCCCTGAGGC
>DYHU01000243.1 GCA_020724025.1 Syntrophorhabdus sp.
CCCTGTATGCCTAAAGAAACGGCCACTTCCACATGGTTTTTCATGTCGTCAATGAAGAGGATCTTCTCCGGTTCGACCGAAGCCCATTCAATTACTTTTTGAAAGATTTCAATGGCGGGTTTTTTGAATCCCACCTCATGGGAGAGAATCCATCGGTCAAAGACCTTAACAATGGGAAATTCCTTCAGGATGTAATCGAAATGAAGGGGATTGGTGTTGGAAAGAAGGCCAAGCCTCTTCTTCCCTTTTAATAAGCGGATGATTTCGGAGACCTCTTCATTTTCCCAGAAGATATCGTTCCAGATAGGTTTGAAGTCCTCGAACGAGATGGAGAGTTGGAGAAATTCTTTCAAGGATTGGAAGAATTCCGGGGAGGACACCTTTCCTACCTCATAGCCATTGATTGCACCATCTTCAAAATCAAAGAGATAGGAGAAGATCTTCTGCGGATCCTGAAATTCCTTTCTCCGGGAAAACCTGGAAAGCTTCTCTGCAATCTGGTAATGATTGAAGGGAAGAATGACATTTCCCAAATCAAAGAGGATGACCTCAATGGGAGATAGAATCAATTGAACCCCGTCAGAAATTTTATCGAAACTGTAGCGCCCCCATTTACTGGGGGCGAATTAAAAACGGCGGCAGTAAATGCCGCCGCTACATTTTTAATCCCCTTTGAGAAGGGTGAGGAGTGGCAAAATATTCTGCGATCGCACGGGTCAAAGCTGGGATTGTATACTCTTTGGGCTGGATATGAACCTTTAATCCAGATTCCCTTACAGTTCGGGCAGTGATCGGGCCGATGCAGGCAATGGAAATACCTTTTAGAAGTTTTTTAAAGTCCTCTTTTTTTAGAAGGTCAACGAAATGATTGACCGCGGAAGACGAGGTAAACGTAATCACATCAATTTGCCCCTCTGATAGGAGCCGTTTCAGCCTGATTGGTCCTCCTTTGGGCTTGATGGTTCGGTAGGCATCCACCACATTCACTTCGGCTCCAAACCTTTTCAACCCTTTTGGAAGGATATCCCGCGCCTTTTTGGCACGGGCAAGTAGGATTCGTTTTCCCTCCACGCCCATCTTTTTAAATCCGTCGAGGACAGCTTCTGCCACATATTCCTTCGGAATATAATGGACGGGAAATCCTTTTTTCTTCAATTGACTGGCCGTGGCAGGTCCGATGGCACAGACCTTTAACGACATGGGGAGACGAAGGTTCTTCCGTTTCTCCTTCAACCGCTGATAGAAGAAGCTGACTCCGTTGGCACTGGTGAAGATAATCCAGTGGTAGGATTTTAGTTGGGCGATGGCGCGGTCCACTCCCTTCCAACTGGAAGGTGGGACGATCTCAATGGTGGGAAATTCAATGACCTCCGCTCCGAGTTTCTTGAGTCGTGTTGTAAATTCTACCGACTGGTCACGAGCACGGGTGATGAGAATTTTTTTCCCCCTCACCCCACCCTCTCCCCTATGGGGAGAGGGAAAGGGTGAGGGGACGTTATGCATATTTTTTATTTTCATGTTTGAATAGTCAGCTCTGACTTATTATAGACCTCTTCAAGGATCTCCTTGGCTCCCCTATTAAGCAGAACCTCAGCCAGTTCAATGCCAAGGGATTCTGCTTGCTCAACCGGTCCTTCCATATGATGCCTGATGAGTCTCTTTCCATCTATCGTTCCAACCAATCCGTCCATTTTAAGAAGAGAATTCTCTATTTGGGCAAAAGCCGCAATGGGGACCTGACATCCTCCTCCCAATCTCTTAAGGAAAGCCCTCTCCCCGGAAACGGCAATGAAGGAGTCCTCATCGTTGAGAAATCGGATCCGTTCCTCAACTTCTTTATCTCCGACTCTCGTCTCGATTCCCAATGCTCCCTGTCCGATGGCAGGAAGCGAGACATCGGTCGGAAGGATCTCCGTAATGCTCTCATCAAGCCCGAGTCTCTTCAGCCCGGCACAGGCAAGGACAATTCCATCGAGGCTCAAGGTCTTTAACTTCTTCAGGCGTGTGTCCAAATTCCCCCTGAGAGGGATCAATTGAAGATCGCCTCTGAAATGGAGCAGTTGGGCCTGACGCCTCAGACTGCTCGTCCCGATCTTTGCTCCTTCGGGGAGGTCTTTTAAAGAGATTCCTTCTCTGGAGATAAAGGCATCGCGGGGGTCTTCTCTTTTTGTGATGGCTGAGATGTGGAGGCCTTCCGGAAATTCCGTGGGGACATCCTTGATGCTGTGGACGGCGAGGTCTATTCTTTTTGCAAGAAGGGCTTCCTCGATCTCCTTGACAAAGAGACCTTTTCCTCCGATCTTCGCAAGCGGAGCATCCTGAATTTTATCTCCCGTAGTTTTAATTTTAACCAGAGTCACTCTGAGGCGGGGGTGGGCCTGTTCTAATTTCTCCTTCACCCAGTTGGCCTGAAAGAGGGCGAGCCGGCTTGCCCGGGTTCCGATTCTCAGTTCGCGCGGGGTCATCGGATCGCGACCCCTCTCAGGAATTCGGCGCATTGTTCGGGCAGGGTGGTATTGATGTAGATCCCTGTTCCGATCTCGAATCCCGCGGGCGTAGTCAGTTTGGGAACGATGACGACATACCAGTGGTGGTATTTGACATCGCTATCCTCAATGGGAGCGGAGCGGATAATGTAGTTGTAGTCGGGATCGTTCAATCCGACGCAGAGCCTCTTGAGGGTATCCTGAAGCACGGAGGCGAAATCCATCATCTCCTCATCCGATATCGAAGTGAAGGAAGAATGGTGGATTTTCGGATAGATTCGAGTTTCAAAGGGAGAACGTGAGGCAAAGGGACAGAGGATGAGAAAGTATTTTGTCTCCTCCACCACCCTCACCTGCTGGCGCCGTTCCTCCTCCATCATTCCACAATAGATACAATCTCCGAAGGTGTCGCAGGCGAGCTGAGATTGATAGAGCGGATTTCTCACATGGGGGGGGACGATGGGCGTGGCGATGATTTGAGAATGGGGATGTTCGAGAGAAGTTCCGGCCCTCTCGCCATAGTTTCGGAAGATAGTGATGAGGTCGATACGCCCTGTCTTTGAAAGGGCGATGTATCGTTCTTTGTAAGCCATCACCGTATTTTTTACCTCCTCCAGGTCCATGGTGGCGATCGTCCGGTTATGGAAGGGAGTTTCAATGACCACCTCCGCTATTCCAAACCCATCCGCTTTAAGGAATCGACCCTCATGTTTTCTTTCTGTCGTCAGATGGCTCTGAAGGGCGGCGAATTTGTTCTGGACGACCCGCAGTGACCAGGCCCCGTTCTTCTCGATAGAGAAGAGGGAAGGGGGGGTCTTTGATTCGTTCCCCGGGCAGAAGGGACAATCCTCCCTGTAAAGAGGAATGGATTTCTTTTCCTCCTTTTTCTGGAAGAACTGGTCGGGTCTTTTCGCCCTCTCAGTGGCAATGATGACCCATTCCTTTGAGACCATGTTCTGTCTGAATTCCGGCATCTTAATCCTCCTCCTTTCGTTCTTCCGAGGTGAGGTCCGGGAGCTGAAAGAGAGTTCGGAGGGTATCGATATAGAAATCTGACATCGCCTCCTCATCTTTCTGCTTGACCCGGGTCAGGGGATCATGGAGGATCTTGTTGATAATGGCGGAGGTCAGAGCCTCCAGGGATTGTCGCTCCTTTTCGGAGAAATGGGGATGGAGAGAGAACGTCTTTTCCAATTCTTTGTTTCGGATCTCATCAAATTTTTTCCTTAAGGCTACAATGGTCGGGGTGATCTCCAGAGATTGATACCAGTGGACGAATTTTGCCACTTCATCCTTCACGATGGCCTCTGCCTTCCGGGCTTCCTTTTCACGATCCTTAATATTTTCATTGGCGACTTTTTGGAGGTCATCGATGTTGTAGAGATAGGCATTCTCAATGTCACCGACGCTGGGCTCGACATCACGAGGGTCGGCAATATCGATAAAGAAGACGGGTTTTTGTTTTCGCTCCTTCATCAACTTTGCGATCTGGTCATGCCTGATGAGGTATTGTGACGAATCGGTGGCGCTGATGACAATGTCCGCTCTTTTCAATCCCAGCGCCATTTCTTCGAAACGGATGGTTTCTCCCTTGATTTCCTGAGCGAGCGTGACCGCCCGGTCGTAAGTTCGGTTCGTCACCAGGATTTCCTTCACGCCCCCTGCCACGAGATGCCGTGCGGCCAATTCACACATCTCACCCGCTCCGATCAGGAGAACAGTTTTTTGATCCAGGCCTCCGAAGATTCTTTCTGCCAGCTCGACCGCGACGGAACTGACCGAAACAGCGCTATCGCCAATCCGGGTTTCCGTCCTCACCCTCTTTGCCACATGAAAAGCCCGGTGGAGAAGCCGGTGGAGGATGATGCCGGAGGTCTTCAATTCGGCCGCCACCGTGTAGGCGGACTTGATCTGACCCAGAATCTGCGGCTCGCCCACCACCATTGAATCGAGACTGGAGGCCACCCGGAAGATGTGTCTCACCGCTTCTTCCCCGATGAGGAGATAGAGATTCTTTTCGAATTCTTTTAAAGGAAGGTTGTGATATCGGGAGAGAAAATTTTTCAGATCCTGGAGGGTTTTTTCAGCCTTTCGTGAGATGGCATAGATTTCCACTCGATTGCAGGTGGAGAGGATCATGTTCTCCTTCAATGAAGGCAGAGAGTGGGTCTGGAAAAGAGCTTTCTCCATCTCCGATTCCTGGAAGGCCAGTCTCTCCCGGATCTCAATGGGCGCTGTTTTATGATTCAAACCGATGATAATGAGTTCCATATAAGACAAAGGTTTAGGTTAAGGTTTAGGTTAAGCAAAAAGATCCAGACTCCATAGCCCTCTTCCATACCGGCATTTCTTCAAATGAATTATATTCCATTACTCCTCAACCTTAGCCTTAACCTGGTTTTTTATTACCAGTTGGAGTAGGTGTGCAGACCCGTGAGGAGAAGATTGACACCCAGAAAAGTGAAGAGCACAGCCAGAAATCCGGCAATGGCCATGATGGCCGCTTTTCTTCCCCTCCAGCCCACGGTGAGGCGCTGGTGGAGCATGGCGGCATAGAGAAACCAGGTAATCAGGGACCAGGTTTCCTTGGGGTCCCATCCCCAGTATCGTCCCCAGGCATATTCCGCCCAGACGGCCCCCGTGATGATTCCCAGAGTCAGCAATGGAAATCCAAAGGTCAAGGCCTGGTAGTTGAGGTCGTCCAGAACCTTGAGAGAAGGAAGCCTCTTTGCGATGGCTCCCATCTTCTTCGATTTGAGTTGATGCTCCTGAATGAGATATATCACTCCGCAGCAGAAGGCCAGGGTAAAGATGGCGTTGCCTAAAAAGGCGAAGATGACATGGAAGGGATGCCAGAAGCTTCTGAGCACCGGAGCGAGGGGCAGGATCTCTTTGGGAAGGGTGAAAGCAAAAAGCATAAGGATGAGGGCGATGGGAGTGAGGAGGGCTCCGAGAACATTGATCTTGTGCTTTAAATTTGCAACCAGGAGAACGCCGATGATCATCCAGGCAAAGAAAGAGAGGGATTCATGGAGGTTGGTCACGGGGGTGTAGCCTGCTTCCACGTATCGTGTCAGGAGGGCCAGGGTGTGTGAGGCAAAACCGAGGGTGACGATGGTCGCCGCCAGTTTAGAGAGAGAATCCTTAAGAAGAATGATGTAAACCAGGTAGGATAAAGTCCCGAGCAGATAGAAGAGCGATGCAAATTTAAAGAAGTAGATGTTCAT
>DYHU01000244.1 GCA_020724025.1 Syntrophorhabdus sp.
AACGCCGCCACGATCACCTTCTCCGCAATGCCAAGATGGTAGAGGGCCATGGTCAAAGAGAGAATGATGATGAACCATCGGACGGAACGGCTGAGGAGTTTAGCCGATTCGATTTGGGCATTGACCGCCGCGATCAATGTTGCTTGACCTAAAAAGATAGCGATCAAATAGCCAATCACTAAAATGATCAGCGCAGCAAAAAGATTGGGGAGGTAATTAAAAAATTGAGCAATAAAATTTTGGGTCGCTGTGACTTCGAGGGCATTGATTCCCAAGATGAGTGTGATGAGAACGATGACCCAATAGAAGAACCGGCTCAAAAGATTGGCGGGGGAATAGGTCAGCCCTCCTTTTGAGAGAATATCAGCTAAACCCCATTGTTCGCTCACCCGATCAAATTGAACCGCCTTCAGTAAATAGAAAAGGATTTTTTTAAAGATCCAGGCGATGAAAAACCCGACGATGAGAATGGTGATCATCGCCAATAAATTAGGGAAAAAGGTAATGACCTTTCCTAAAAATTTATTAAGAGAATCTATGATGGCAACCCTCCACACCTCTTCCATACCATTCACCTCCTACTCTCCTTTTTTCCATCTCTCGATGAGATAAGGTTTCATCTCCTCAAAGACCCTGCAAAGGGACTCTATTCTTTCTTCCACCTCCTGGGCAGAACTCTCCTGATTTTCTTTGACGAAGGAGGCCACGCTCCCCAGGTAAAGCGGAATCATTGACTTCAATAAATGCTCGCGATGGATGGGCCCTCTGTGATAGGCGATAGCAAAATCATAGATCAAACGGACCCACAGGTCATGGGGAAAGGAGAATGCCTCATCCGATAGTTTTCCAATGGATTCGAGCCAGCGCACTGTCTCGGGTGGCAATACCTTCCTCCATATCTCCATCAGATCCCTGACCCCTAACCGAAAGTTTCCGATCATCCGTTCCATGTTAACCGTCACTGGTTCCAACCCCACCTCATAATGGAAACCAAAGGTCGGGACAGATTGGGATGCGTTCACTTCTCTCCATAAGGTTTCATACTCTCCCATCAAACCATATACCGATGAGACAACTTGAGTGAACATTGGGCCCAGATCACTCCCGGGGTCTTTGGCGTCGTGAAGTTTGGCGCCGAGATAAGACTGGCACACCTTATATCCCTCGGCAATGGCGAGGGTCGTCATCCAGATATCAATCCCAAACCGGGCTACATTGGTTTCCCACACATCCTTGGTGAGATAAAATTTCGCAAGCTCACCGGAGAATCCGAAATCCCCTCCGATGGGCTGACGAACCCTTGTCCCGTATAGAGTCCGCGTTAAGGGATAGACGATACTGTTCGTGATTGTTCCATCAAATTTATGTCGAGCATAAAGAGGAGCCACATAATCAAAACCTTCTTCATAAATGGGTGTTAGCAGAAGATCCATCCATTCCGGAGTTATGGACCTCAAATCTGAATCCACCACCGCACAGGCCTTCGCATTCAGAAATTGGGTGGCATCGAAGATGGTGCGGAAAGAACTCCCCTTTCCTGGAATCCCATGATAGGGAGTGACAACCTTCTGAATGGGGTGAACGGGGTAAGAAGTGAGAATGGTCTTATAATCTTCTATCTGAACCTTTTTAACCTCTTCTTGAGTTCCATCGGTTGAGCCCCCGTCCGAGTTGATGATCACCGCTTTTGCTCCTGGAAAATATTTCGCCAGGCCGGCCATAACTGCCCTCACCACATGACCGATGGTTCGTACATTATTGTAACTCGGGATTCCGATCAGGATATCCGTCTCTTGAATCTTCTCTAACTGAATCTGAAATGACGTCTCCATCTCTCCCCTTAAAAACCTAAACCCAACAATCTTTTAACATTTCGTTGACCTCCTCTTTCTTGAGGGTGTCCATCATCTTTTCCCAGTCTCCCCGGAATTGGAGATACCTCAACCAACCTTTATCTTTCTTCCGAGACAGGAGGCCAATATTATCCAAACACTCCCTCGCTTTTCCCCATTCCCCTTTGCCAAGATAGTCAAGGCTCAAAAAGAGGGAGGTGAGGATGGCTTTCGGATAGAGGGTCCACTTCATAAAATATCCCGGATAGGGATCCAGGTCAATCGTTGTTCCTGTTTTTACCTTTCTTCTTTCGTAAAGAAAACGTTCAATATCGCCTTTTAATTCCTCGTAAAAATAAACTCCTGTCCTTTCGGGGTGGAGATGTTTTATCCGAAGTTGTTTGTCAAACAGGATGCGAAACCCCTGTTGACTGGCATTGATGAGGTAATCGGTATCTTCCCCCCTTGGAATGTAAGGGTCAAATGGAACCCTGGAAAAAAGAGATTGATGGAGGACAAGATTTCCACCCAGAAGCATGGGGGAAGGGACGAGTCGATCTTTCGAGGAAAGGATTTTCTCCCACACCCGATTCATCCATTTGGTTTTATCCCATAAAAACCTCCACCAGAGACGTTGAGGAGGGAGGAGGATGGTTCCATCCGGATTGACATAAAATCCGCCTTTCCCGCTCACTTTCTTCCCATTCCACCTCTGGTTTAAATATTCACAGGCAACCCTTAAATAGCATGTATCTTCCACGACCTCATCGTTGTCGATAAAGATCACTGCGTCCATCGAGAAGGCTTGAGCAAGAAGGAGCCCTGTATTACGAATTTTTGAAAATCCTTTAAGATCAATCAAAGAGGTGAGGTTTTTGAACCCTTTTTGATCCAAATATCTCCTCAAGGTTTTCAGGCGATAGGAAGAAAAGAGGAATGCTTTTCCTTTCTGTAGATTCTGGAACTCCTCCATGAGGACCCTATCCATCTCAACCCAGGAGGCTTCTTCATCTCCTCCAACCAAATCAAAACAGACAGGAAGAATGAGGGTGAAATCCTGGTCCTCTAATATCTTCAGGCTTTCAATCGTCCGCCTGGTTAGTCTCAGACCCTCTAAAGAGGGCATCTCTTCCTGATGGGAGAACCTGAGATAGGTGGGAATGAGGATTGCTTTCTTCATTGTCCAGAAGGTTTATCTCTGTCTTGCCCGGAGAAGGCAGGGCCGTGGAGCGGGGTTTCAAGATTCTCTATCTGCCTCTTTAATTCTTTCGATCGAATGGAAGATTTGATGGTCCTTGGAATCCAGAAAAAGAGAGTCATGAGAATCCCTGCCCCCATTGATCCTAAGATGGTGTAGATCAGGGAAGTCTCGAACTTCCAAAAAAGAAACCTCATTGTAACAAGAGGAGCGGATGAATTTTGAACAGCAAAAAAGGCAATCCCTATCACAACCATCAATGTCAGCCAGTAAAACAATTGCATGAGGTTTCCTCCTGATCTAAATTTCCTGCTCGCTGAATATAGTTGAAAATCGCTTTATTCCAGGCCTGCGGCCCTATCCCATCAATGAGAGTCAAATTTTGAATCGGTGATAGGTTCTCCGGCAAAAAGCCTTTCTTCTCTTTGAGAAAAATGGGACGGTCAACCGCTGATAACATGGGGAGGTCATTCAGGCTATCTCCGATGCCGACCGTATAAATTGAGAGAAATTGATTCTCATAGAGTTCTTTCAAAATCTCAACGGCCTTTCCTTTGTCGTTTTTTCCGAGGATGTGATGAAACCTGCCTCCCCAGACATAGTTCATCCCCTTCTTTTTGATCTTCTCCTTTACAATCTCGATTGCTTTCTCCCCACCTTCAACAATAAAAGGCTCATCGTACTCTCTCTTTTTTGCATACTCCGCTTCTTTCGGACTCAATCCGCAGAGAGAGGTAAGTTCATCCTCAGTAAAATCATAGAAACCTTTTATCGATACCCCTGTCTCTTTTTTAATGGCTTCTAAAATCTCAAGGATCACGGGATAAAGGGTCCCTAACTCTAAAACAAAATATTCTTCCAATTCCCTATCGTAAGGGAAAGGGAAAGAGAAATAAGTTTTGGGGACAAATACGGCGCCCCCATTTTCTGAAATGAACGGATGTTCGTTCTCTAATTTTCTTCGATAAAGTTCAATCTCAGTCCTGGTCTTGCTGCTGGAAAGGATGAGAGGGATACCCTTTTTCTTAAGGATTCGAAGTGCTGGTAAGGCAGGTTCAAAGGTATAAGTTTTCCGGTCGAGCAAGGTTCCGTCGAGATCCGTAAAAATAATGGGCTTAGGTGTTGTCGTCATCGACTGCATTCTTCAACCTCTCCAAAAAATCAGGGATGGCAGAGGTGACCCTGCTCCAGTTGGGGATGAGAGGAATGCTAAGGGGATCCTCCACGAAGGCCTTACTGGCCAACTCAATTCCCTTAGTGAAGGTTTCAACCGCAACCCCTTCCTCGTGGCGGTCGAAATCGAGGCCATTGATGGCGGCATCGTCCTGATATTTGGTAATCGCCTCCTGGGCAGTTCTCAAATAGGTCGCCTTCAGTGTCTTCAGCAGGCTCTCTGAAAGATCAATCCCTTCACTGGCTAAATTGCGGAATAGGTTCTTCGCAATATCTGTCGACATTCTCAAAAGCCCTTTGCTCGGGTCATCCGGAGAAAGTTCCTGATGTTTATGTTCATAGTTGTCTGTTAAATCGACCTGGCAGATTCTTCGGAGCGAACAGTTTCGAAAAACCTCCGATAAAACACCAATCTCAAGGCCCCAATCCCAGGGGATCCGGTTGATCCGTGCCAGATCCGTAATCATCGAGAATTCACCCGCCAACGGGTACCGGAAACTGTCCAGGTAAACCAAGAATGGAATGTATCCCAAGAGTCGTTCAAGAGAGCGGAGGAGCGGGGTCACAAAGAGCCGTGTCACTCTCCCATGCATCTTATTCGTTACCCTGCTGTAATACCCTTTACAGAACTCATAGCCCAGATTGGGGTTAACCACCGGGTAACACAACCGGGCTAAAAATTCCCGCTCATAACTTATGATATCACAATCATGGAGCACAATGACATCGCTTTTTTCACTGGCAAGAACATAGCCAAAAGCCATCCATGCGGACCGCCCTTTCCCATCCTCACCTGCTGAAATATCATTCTCGGTCAGGATCTCGTAAAGGGATTGAACCCGTTCGCCATCATTCCAGATGATTATCGTCTCCTGAGGAAGAACGGAGAAGAACTCTTTGGCGTTATTAAACTCTTCCCGTGTTGCCCTCCCCAGTGTGATAATGACCTGGTTGATATACTTGACCCTCTTAATTTCGGAAATGATTGTTTTGAGGGCCTTCTCCTTTAATTCCGAATAGAGGGACGGAAGGACAAGGGCAATGGGATTATATCTTGAATAAAACTCCAGGTCCGCTTCCATCCGTTCCAGATCCCCCTTTTTTAATCGATGGAGCGTGGTGATCACGCCAGGCTGAAAGAAATCACCCATAGATCTCCCCCATTGACCATATTTTCAGATTCCTTAAAAATTAAAGAGGTTTTTTACGTTCCAGATGTGCTTCGTTGTTTCTTGTCAAATAGCCCTCGAAATGGATTAAGTCGGGATGCTGGTCGAAAGTCTCCCATCCTGTAACCCCTACCCCCTTTTGCTGGGCTTCTGTTGGTCTGAAGACGCGGAGAAATTTCACCGGCCTTCCTCCATCCAAAACCCCTTCCCGCTCCACGCATCTCAATTCTTTGGAAATGGTATCCACATCCATCTTGTGGACGCTGACCAAATGCCCCCAGGCCCCTCCATCAATCTCCTTAATGACCTTCTTTTTGAAAAGCCCCATGTAGACCTCCTT
>DYHU01000018.1 GCA_020724025.1 Syntrophorhabdus sp.
TCATTGACGACATGAAAAACCATGTGGAAGTGGCCGTTTCTTTAGGCATACAGGGCATTCATTTTGTTTCTGCTGATCAATTGAGAAAAGAACTAAACATGTAACTAAATTCCATAAATAAGAATTGAGGTAACATTTTAGTTTTTTGAAAAAGAGTCCTGATCAAAGCTATATGATATCTCAAATCCCCCTCGATCCCCCTTTGCCAAAGGGGGAAGTATTTCTCCTCCCTTTGAAAAAGGGAGGCCGGGAGGGATTTAAGAATACTTTTTCAAAGCGCTAAAGTGTTACGAATTGAAAATTCTTAGATTCGTTTTGGATAACCAAATCCTTCCGGAATTGCAATTCTTTCCTGTCTTAGAAATAGTACCCTGCGGGCCCACCCCCAAGACGCGGACTTCTTCCTGAAAGTCTCAAAATTTCAACAGCGATGGATATGCAAGATTTCAAACGGCAATAATTGAAGGACATCTTTTTCATAATTATGATATGTAAACAGTGGAAAAGTCGCAAGGTCGTCATATTGAGATTTTGCATAAAGGCAGCAAAAACAGTCCGATGCACCCCCCTATAAAGCCAAGGATAACGGACTCCATGATAAATGCAGCCAGAATGTTTCTTCGTTGAAAATCGACAATGCCGAAATCCTTTAGACGTCGCCGGACCCTGCGGATTTGGGTGATCCTTCCAGGAGGAGATCAAGTGGGCTTTTCGGTGCTGTCGTCATTTCCCGCATGACATGGGTATAGATCATGGTCGTTTCGACATTCTGGTGTCCCAGAAGGGTCTGGATTTCACGGATGTTGACGCCGTTCATGAGGAGATGGGTGCCGAAACTGTGACGCAATGTGTGAACGGACACCTGCTTCGCAATGCCGGCCTTCCTTGTGGCTGTTCCCACAGCTTTCTGGATGGAGGTTTCATCCATGTGATGACGCCTGACTATTCCGCTTCTGGGATCCACGGACAGCTTCGAAGAGGGGAAAACAAACTGCCAGGCCCAGTCCTTTGCGGCGTTCGGATACTTCCGGCCGAGAGCGTCAGGCAGATAGACCTCCCCAAATCCCTTTGCAAGGTCCTGATTGTGTAATGCCTTGACTTCCGTCAGGTGCTGTTGAAGGGGTTCCCGGACGGCCCCAGGCAGGATTGTCGAACGGTCTTTGTCCCCCTTGGATGCCCGAACGAAAATCAGCCCTGATTCAAAATCGACATCCTTGACCCGCAGACGGGCCAGCTCCATAAGGCGAAGGCCTGCCCCGTACAGCATCTGGGCAATCAAAAGCTGTTTTCCTTCCATATGGGAGAATAGCTGCCGTACTTCCTCGACGGTCAATACGACAGGAAGTTTCGGTCCACGCTTTGCCCGGATGGTGCTGCTCATGTCCCCAATTTCGATCTTCAGGACATTCCGGAACAGGAACAGGAGGGCGTTAAATGCCTGATTCTGTGTCGAAGCGGAAACCTTCTTGTGGACGGCCAAATGCGTCAAGAACTCCCGGATATCTTCGGCGCACGGTGTTTCTTGAAGAAGCCCGCCTTTCACATTGGCGGTGTAATCGAAAAAGCGCCTTGCCCAGTCCATGTAAGTCCGCTCCGTGCTAAGAGAATAGTGTTTCACACGGATGGCCTTCTGAATGCCTGCCATGACTAAGTCCGGGTCGAAAGGGCCAAATGTCGCTTTTATTTCGTCGTCGGCAGTTCCAGCCGCTTTTTCACCGTGAAAATGAGTGGTGTAGAGCTGAATGGCTTCTTTGGCTTGCTGGATCTGCCAGTCGGCAATGTTTTCCTGGGATTGTAGATCCACCAGAAACAGCCGGAGCGCCTCTGCCGCATCAGCATTCTTCAGGCGTTTTGAAAACGTGAGATATCGGTTAGCCCAGTAGGCGTAGAAGGTTACGTTTTTCCCCGGCACGAGCTTTCGTGAAAGCAGATATTGCTGAAAATCAGGAAGGGTTTGTGAAGGTAACATTTTCTCTCTCATATAAGTTCCTGCCTATGATATACGGATTCTGTATAATACGATATTATGGATCAATTACGGCAGTCAATAAGATTTTTCTTCAGAATTATTTGTTTTTGGGTTAAAATATAGTATTGTTAAACATAAATCGAAGGAACAAACCTCTTCCGTATAATTATTTTTAGCCAGGAAGGAGAAAGTCATTATGGGACTCTTCAGCGGATTGTTCGGCGGAAGGCCACAAGTGGACAGAGCACGATTGGAATCACTGACGCCACGCCTCACCTCGGAATTGAAGCTCGTCCGCGAGCAATTCGTATTTGCCGGGGTTACAGTGTGTGTGCACCACAATCAACGATCTCATGGTTGGGAAGGGTCAAGTGACCCCCGAAAACGTGGTTCTGATTCCTCAAAAGAACTTTTCCTACAGACTCGTTACACTCTTTCAACCCGTAATCAACGGCGCCGCAGAAACCCAATCCTCACCCTTTGTAGGTGAAAGAAACAAACCCTTTTTTCATCTCCTCCTTACCGAAAGCCATAATCGACCATTTTTGTAAAGCATGCCTGATTTAAGTCGGTACTCATTGCTGCTCCTTTTCCTTGACACACAACTCCCTTTTTCATAGACTCAAATCACCCAAAGGATTGAAGAAAAGGAGGTACAAACATGACGAAGTTGAGGGAAGTGGTGGTCGTGGATGCGGTGCGGTCTGCCATTGGCAAGTCGGGTTGGAAGGGAATGGAGAAAGGCGGTCAGAATGATGAAAGAGATCATAAGAAGCCTTAAATCTACTCCACAATCTCCACTTTGATGAGGTTGGTGGTGCCAGGGATGCTGATGGGAACCCCTGCGATAATCACAATCCGGTCTCCCACAGAAGCCATACCCAACTCCTTCGGCATCCTCTTTGATCTCTCCAACATATCATCCGTATCTTTCCAATCAGAGACAAGAACCGGATGGACCCCCCAGCAGAGATTGAGCCTCCTGCCTGTGGAGAGATGACGACTCAAAGCGAGGATTGGCTGTCTGGGACGAAGTCTCGAAACCCATCTCGCAGTGCTTCCGGATTCGGTAGGAGTGACAATAACCGTTGCCCTTACCTCCTGTGCCAAAAAAGAGGCGGCACGGCTGATCGCCTGAGGAAGATCGCTTCCCCCTTCGATTTCTCTCCTTAAAAATGAATCGTGTGGAAATTCTTCCTCAGCGGCTTGGGCAGTCTTAGCCATCATCTGAACAGCCTCAACAGGAAACCGACCGCTCGCGGTCTCCTCTGAAAGCATCACCGCATCGGTCCCATCATAGATGGCATTGACCACATCCGTCACTTCTGCCCTTGTGGGTTGTGTGTGGTCCACCATCGACATGAGCATCTGGGTGGCAGTGATCACAGGTTTTCCGGATAAATTGGCTTTCCGGATCAGCATCTTCTGGACATTGGGAATTCTTTCAAGAGGAGTTTCCACCCCCAGATCTCCCCTCGCCACCATGATTCCATCTGAAATGGATAAAATTTCGTCGATATTTTCCAGGGCCTCTCTCCTCTCGATCTTTGCAATCACAGGGATATCGGCCGATCCTTTTTTCAATACATGTTTAACCCTCTCGATATCAGCCGCTTCTTTGACATAGGAGAGGCCAACCCAATCGACTCCATTTTCGATACCAAAGAGGAGGTCCTCACGGTCTTTCTCTGTAAAGGCCGCTGCCCGAATAGCCCCGGTAGGAATATTGATCCCCTTGTGGGAGGTCAAAACCCCTCCCACAACGACCTGACATTGAATATCCTTCCCATCCGTCTCCAAGACCTGAAGCTCAATGGTTCCGTCTGAAAGAAAAATTCTATCTCCCGGTTTTACCTCGTTGGGGAGGGGGAGATAGGTGACGGAAACTCCCTTTTCATCACCCACCTTCTCCCGGTTCGTCAGAAGAAACCTTTCTCTTCTTTTCAACTCGATCCCGCCTTCTTTCACCTTTCCGATCCGAATTTTTGGGCCCGAGAGGTCCTGGAGGATCGCAACGGGTGTTCCCAATCGATCTGCGATCTCGCGAATGGTTTTGATCTTTCTTAAATGCTCCTCATGAGTCCCATGAGAAAAATTGAGCCGTGCCATATTCATCCCGGCCCTGATCAGATTTTCCAGGATTCCGGGAGACTCACTTGCCGGGCCGATGGTGCAGACGATCTTCGTCTTCCGCCGATTGACTTCAACCATTGCCCCTCTCCTTTCCCTTCTCCAAAAAAAATATTGTTTCCCCTCCCAGGAGGACGATGACGGAGGAGTAGTAAACCCATAAGAAGAAAATGATCAGGGCGCTCAAGGAACCATAGACCACCGAAAATCTTCCAATGTTGAGGACGTACCATCCGAACAACTGTTTGGCGACCTCCCAGAACAGACTGATGAAGAAGGCGGTCTGAAGAGCGGTCCTGTAATGGATTTTTCTATTGGGAATGATCTTATAGATCAAGAAGAACATCCAGAAGGTAAAGAGAAAGGGGAGGAGGTATTTTAGGAAGAGTCCGAGGATGGGGTCCAGATCCAGAGGGGCTTTAAAACGATAACGCTGAGTGTAAGTCATCAATGAAGTGAGTCCCATGCTTGCCAGGTGAGAAATTCCTGCCAACCCGATCATCAAAAGGTCGATCGCCTTTCCATGGAAAATTCCCCGCTCTTTTTTCACCTGAAAGACGATATTGAAGGCCGTCCTCAGGGAGCTGAAGACCCATGTGGAGGTCCAGATCAATCCAACGATGCCCAGTATCCCGGCAATTTTTCGGCTCTGAATGATCCTCAAGATATTCTTCATAATCCTCGGATCTAAAGCAGGAGCCATCCCCTCAAGGTAACGCCGGATATGGGTCAATACCTCTTTATCGCTGTAGAGGTAGGTCCCGACCAGACCCAGCAGCATGAGGCTCAGGGGAATCAAGCAGATGATGAGATTGAAGGTGATCCCTGCGGAGAGAAAAAAACCATGGTCCCTATCAAATTTTTTCAGGACAGCCCAGAGAAATTTGAATCTCCTGGAGATTTCTCTTTTCCGGTTCATCGATGCCTTTTCACCTACCGCCTTCCGCAAACCTCCTCCCCCTTCGATGGGGGAGGATACAGGTGGGGGTGGACCTAAGGATATATCCCCCCTCCCCTTCATCCCCTCCCACGTTGGGGAGGGGAGGTTTTTTTAGAAAGCGTTAGAGATAAATTCTCAGAATCAACTATGTAAGCCTAATAAGGGTTCGAGAAGAAGGCATCGAAGATGTCGGCCAGGATCTGGTTGACCATCTCTTTAACCTTCTCGGGTGTTGATCTGGCCAGGGTCAAATCCTTTTCCACTTCGATATTTCTGGTAAAGACCTTGCCCTCCTTCTTTACCCCTAAATGGATGACGAAGTGAATCCCGGCCTTAACATGGGTCCTGAAGGCTTCGGCTCTTCCTTCTATCCAGAACTTCTTGATCTCGATCATCAGGGTAGAATCCGACTCCATCGTCTTTAAAGATTCCGGCCTCCCGTCCCAGGCTGAAAGGGGAACGATCTTAATTCCATTACGGGTAAGAGCGCTGGTAAGAGAATCCGTAATTGCCTTCTCCAGAGGAAAAGGGTCGCTCTTAAAATAACTCGTTGCTCCCCGGTAAGGGAGATGATGTCCAATATATAATCTGTCCGCTCGTTCATCTCTGAATGGAGCAATCGCAAGAACAGGTCCGATCTTCTGCTGAAGCGAGGAAAATTCCTTCGCCGGTTGATACCGGATGAGAAGAGAATGAGTCCCTGCCCTGGCACAGCATAAAAAGAAAAGACTTAAAAAGAGTAATATAGGATAACGAAACGTCCTCATGTATGCCTCCTTATTTCGCTATGGGGTTGTCATTTATTTTACTTTTAATCGGCGCAAAAAGCAAAACCCCTTTTTTTAGACAGAGTGCGGGGTTTACATTTAGGCTCTTTGCCACTAAAATATTATATCAAAAATTTGAAATTTCACTGGTAGAACCGCTACCCATTTCGATAGGAAAGGGATCGTAAACATTGATGAAGAGAAAGGACTGGTCCGTTCAGCTCATATTGAGATACGCCCTGTTTCAGATACCGAGCCTTGCCCTCCTCATATCGATTCTAATTCTAATCCACCAGTGGGTTGATCTTCCGACCTGGCTCACCTGGGGTTCAATTGCCCTCTGGATCGTAAAGGATATCGTCCTCTTTCCCCTTGTATGGCGGGCTTATGATCGAAGTCGAATGAAAGACCTCCATCAGCGAATCGGCGGTGAAGCCATTGTGGAGACTCGATTGGCTCCTTCAGGATATGTTCGCATCCACGGAGAGCTGTGGCAGGCTGAAGTCGAAGATGGTGTTAAACCCATCGAAAAGGGAGAGGTTGTCTCGGTTCGAGGAATTCGTGGGCTTGTTCTCCTCGTCCGTCCAAGAGTGACTGGGTAGGGGAACCCCCCTGGAGGACTCCCTGCCTGCGCCTGCCTGCAGTAGGCAGGGAAGACCGTCCCTACGTAAATGGCAAAATCAACCCATTCGACTCCCCGGTCTGAAGCCCGGGGTATGCTCAGGGTTGATACTGAGCGGCGCAAAACCCCGATTTAAAAATCGGGGTTTTGCGCCGTCGAACGTATCAATTTTCATCCTTCGCAGGCGCCCCAAGACCATTCATTTAGGTCTCCCTTTGATCTGCACATATCGGGCGATGCCATTTCTTGTGATTAGCCCTATGATTCTGTCTTTTTCTGTCACCGCCACCCGGCCTATATCTTCTTTTATCATCAATTCAAGGGCCTTCATGACCTCATCATTTGGAAGAGCTTCCCATTTTTTATTATGAGGAACGAAAACTTCACCCACTGTTACCTTTCCCCAATCCTCTCTTGGAACCTCTTTCACCTCTTTGAGGGTGAGGATACCGAGAAACTTCCCATCATCAATCACCGGAAATCCGCCAAAACCATATCTGAGAAAATACTCATCCACAGCACGTTCGAGAAGAATAGATGGGCTTAATGTTACCATATCCCTCACCATGATATCTCTGACCTTAATGCCTGAAAGGGTCTCCTGGAGGGTGGCCTGCCTGTAACTCACATCGGCTGCACTATAGAGAAACCAGCCGACGAGCATCAACCAAAATCCACCCGGACCGCCCGTGAAGATTGAAAAGAGCCCGAAGAAGATAAAGAAGAGGGCGATTCCTCGTCCGATGCCGGAGGCCTTCTGGGTCGCATAAAAATAATCCTTTGTCCTTCCCCAGATGCCTGCCCTCAGGACTCTTCCGCCATCCATCGGAAAGCCAGGGATGAGATTAAACACGCCGATAATAAAATTGATCTGTGCAAGATAGGCGAAGAGGGCTCTGGCCCCTCCCGCCATATTCATCGTCAGGAAGAAGAAAAGGCCGGACAGGAAAAAGCTGGAGAGCGGTCCGGCAATGGCAATCCAGAATTCTGCTCTGGGATGAGGGGGGTCTCCCTTCAGTTGAGCCACGCCTCCGAAAATGAATAGCGTGATACTCTCGATAGTAAGCTTGTATTTCTGGGCCACATAGGAATGGGCGAGCTCATGAAATGCCACAGAGGCAAAGAGGAGCAGTGAGGCCAGGGCGCCCTGAATCCAGTAAGAGGCAAGGGGAAGGTCAGGGGCAACCATTGGAAAATAGCGAGAGGACAGTGACCATGTAATTAAACCGAAGACGATCAGCCACGAAAAATGGATTCGTACGGGTATTCCCATGATGGTTGCAACTTTCCACGCTCCTTTAAGTGATGCACTATTCATCTTTCATCCTCCTTTTAATATTTCTTAACGAAAATAAGCCTTCAGAACATACTCCTGGATCATTCGATGGGTATTAAAAAAAGAACCGTTGAGAGCGATCGCGTGCCGCATCACGTCAATAAAACGATCCCGATCATGGTAGAAAAAGGGAAGAATGGCCTGTTCCAATTTGGCATAAAGGGATGCGCCATCCTTCCCCCAATCACTGCTCTTTCCAGCTTCTCCAATGGACCATCCGGTCACCCCTTCAATATGCCCTTCAATCCACCATCCATCCAGGACACTCAGACTTGGAACCCCATTGAGGGCCGCCTTCATCCCGCTCGTTCCGGATGCCTCCATAGGGGGCTGAGGGGTATTCAGCCAGAGATCCACCCCCGAAATTAACCTCCTCCCCAGTTCCATGTCGTAATTTTCAAGATAGACCAGCCTGATCTCGTCTCTGAGAGATGCCTTCGCCTGGAAGATTCTTTTGATGAGTTCCTTACCCTCCTGGTCCCGAGGATGAGCCTTTCCGGCGTAGACGACCTGAAATGGCCCGGCTTTTGACGAAATGCTCTTGAGTCTCTCGATGTCCTGAAAGAACAGGTCTCCCCTTTTGTATGCCGTGGCGCGCCGGGCAAAGCCGATCGTCATGACATCCGCATCCATCTCAACATCTGTTTCCCGGTTGACATATTGAATCATCTCTCTCTTCGCCTGTTGGTGAGCTTCCCACAATTCCTGTTTAGGAATGCTCAGGGCATATCGGAAGCTGAAGTTGTCCTGTCTCCAGTCCGGGAGATATTGGTCATAGAGTTTTTGAAAAGGGTCTGATACCCAGGTGGCAGCGTGAACTCCGTTCGTGATCGCATCAATCGAATAACCCTCAAACATCAGCCTTGATACTTCCCCATGTTTTTTGGCGACCCCATTGATATAACGGCTCAGATTGAGAGCAAGGTACGTCATGTTGAGAAGGCCCTCGCAGCAGAACATATCTTTCATATTGAAGAAGACCTCGCGGTGTTCGAGAACACGGCTCACTAAATCCAGGGAAAACTGATCGTGCCCGGCCGGAACCGGAGTATGGGTTGTGAAGACACATTTCTCTCGGACCGCTTCAATATCATCTTGGGAGATGGATTCCCTTCCTACTTTCCTTGCCTCTTCATCCAGAAGTTCCAATGTGAGGAGGCTGGCATGCCCTTCGTTCATATGAAATCGCTCGATCCGGTCATATCCAAGGGCCCGAAGCATTCTCACGCCACCCATTCCCAGAATGACCTCCTGACAGAGCCGATAATGTTGATCCCCTCCATAAAGAAAGTGGGTGAGCGTTCTGTCCCATTCGGAATTTTCCGGAAGATCGGAATCGAGAAAATAGACCGGCACATTGAAGTCGCTAATGCCCTTGACTTCGTACCTCCAGGCTTGAAGATGAACGGTCCGGCCTTCTATCGTGACAGAGGATCTCGGCAGCATCTCTCTTAAGAGGTCCTCGATCACCCACTCAACAGGTTCTTCTCTCTGCCATCCACTGGCATCGAGCTTTTGACGAAAGTACCCCTTCCGATGAAGCAGTGTCACCGCAACCATCGGCACCTTGAGATCGGCCGCAGAGCGAATCGTATCCCCTGCGAGAACCCCCAAACCACCACTGTATGTGGGTATGGCCGGATCAAGACCGATCTCCATCGAAAAGTAAGCCACTGTGGACGAATGAATGGACTCTTGAATCATAGCGGGCTCTCTTCCCATCACTAATAGCCTTTCGTGTGCTCCGACATTAGAGAATAATTAGTAGCCCAAAGGGCTTCTGCACTTATTATTTGGAGCATCAAATTATTTCCATTCCGTAAAAGGGCAAGGCTTCAGCCTTGCAATAAGCAGGCCCAAAGGCCTGCCCTACAACAGCGTTATATTGAGATTTAAATAATATTATGCCCCCTTTACTAAAAGATCACCACCTCAGGGGAAGCCTTTCCATTCAGGACGGCGAGTTCCTCCGAGGTCAGAAGTTCTTCCTGAAGCAAGCCCAAGACCCGTGCGACCTCCAGGAGGACATGGGCCCAGGTGCAGCGGTTGACAAAGAGCATGCCCGGAACGTTCAGGGTTCCCCCCTGATTGGTAAATCCGAGGGCGCCCGTCTGTTCCCGACCGGTGTTGAAGGCCTGTAAGACGCCAAGCACCGGCTCCGGTCTTGTATGAGTGACGAAGACGCGAGCGGGCACAGAGCTCGGATAGAGTTCCGCCTGCAATTGAGTTGATAATACGTGACTCCTTTCACCTTCGTTCCGGGGGATGCGAAACTTCCCCGGTTCCATCATATAAAGCACAGAATGAGGGACCTCCCGTTGCCTCAAACGAAAAGAGGCTTTCAACACCTCCTCAAGCTGATAAGCTCCTATGGCAGTCAGGATTACAAGCTGTCGTTCCACCTCGTAACAGGTCCAGTCCAGTCGCAGCGCCCCCTGTTCAAGAAGGTGTGTTGCCTCCTCGATGGTGAAAAGGTCCGGTATCACATCCATCTTTGGTACAACCAGCGTCCATATCTGTCCATGAGTCTGGTAGAGACGATGCATCACGACAGAAGCAGTATTGTAATCAGGCACAAATAAAACCCGGGATACATCCGAAGGCTCTCCCAGCATGGCCTCCGCCATGGACGGATCCTGATGGGACCGTTCGTTTTTGGCGTTCTCCCAGGTATGGGAGGTGAGGACCAAAGGAATGGAAAGCCATCCCTGCCTCCGTCCAACCTCATTGCAGTGGTCGGCAAAGATAATCTCCTGACGAACGACGCCATGCATCTTGGTGCCAAAGGCTTCGTAGGTATGGATGAAGTTGATCCCTCCCTTGTTGGCCAAGGCTGCGGAGGCAACGACCTCCTCATTCAGGGCCGTGATCACAGCTCCATAGGTGTCTTCCGGGATACCCGGCTCGGTGTCGGTGACACGGAATTTCAAATGTTCCAGCGTCTGGATCATGCGGTTGGAGCGCATCTCATCCGGGTTTCCCACCCGGGGACGGAGGTGGGGGTTGGCCTGAACCATTGAAAGGAACATCGCGTCCACAGCAAACATGGGAGAAGTTCTCTTCCATGAGGAGGGGTCTTCCCGATTTTCAGGCACTGGTCGGGAAACCGGAGGGGGAATCTGGCGCAATCGCACATCCCGATGTGCTAAGGAATGATCCCTCTCTCTGGGCCGCCCTGGAACCTCGTGATGTTGAAATTTACCGACAGTTTTTTCCAGTTCCGCCAAAGGAACCCACAGTCTTCGTGTCCCTTCATTAAATCGCCGTGCTGCGATGGAATCGGTATGGGGGTTGGACATCAGAGGAAGGTTGTGAGCCAGATTGGTTCCTTCACCGTAAAAGCCTGCTCCCTTCGGGGCAACCGCAATTCCATAAGGTAATGGTACCGGATAAAGGCCTTCCCGAGAATGAACTGCTTCCGTAGCAGCCTCCAGTCTACACTCCATCTCGAAGATGGCCCACGCGAAAGCCGCAGGGTCCCTGCCGTCAAAGACAATCGGATCAAAACCATTCAGTCTCAGGTGTTCGACAAACCAGTCTGCTCCACCCTGCTGGAATATGGTCGTCCTCTGGTCAATGCGTCGGCCATTCTTGATCATGATGGGTGTGACAAGACCGGAGTCCCCCGCACGCCACCACCGTGGCGCCCAATCGCTCCCCCGCTGCTCTTCGAAAGCGCCATCGCTCAGAAAGACAACCAACCGCTCTCCGGACAGAGGCATATGGACATATTGAAGTTCCGTGAAACCGAGGTACCCTCCTTCTGCCACCCCGCCGGCGGTATGGGCGTTCACATGACTGCCCAAAGGGGAATCCTGTTTGCCGTCGGTCCGTAGCTTGTAGGAGTAAAAGTCACGGACGTAACGGGTTGCTCCTTCGTCCGTTAGAGAGTACCGTTCGGCATGGGCCGGAGTCATATTGTTCAACAGGAAGTTTACTGTATCAATGGCGGCCACGCAGTGCCCCTGGCCCATGATCCAGGAGCGCGTCTGCCCGGTAATGGCGTTGATCGCCATATATCCTGTATAGGCTGGGACCATATTGAGAGATCCGCCGGTATGCCCCTCCGGGTTGGCTTTGAAATCCTTGGAAGCAAGCTCCCGGCCATCGAGATAGACATTGCGGGCATAGGTCTCATGGACAACCAGCCACATGGCCGCGCTGGCAACTCGATCTGCTGCATACAAGAGATTAAAAAAAGGCACACCATCCCCCTGAATTCCCCGGGCGGTTAAGAGCTCTGCCATAACGAAAACCCTGGCCTGGGTTTCGATGCTGTGCTGGATAGGGCCGTAACCGGTTGCCCAGCGGTCTGCTTGAGGATTCGTTTTACGATAGAGCCTAACCCATTCCTCTATACGGATGGCTTCAATCTTTTCGCGATGAGACATCTTCTTTTTCTCCTCTATTGGAAAAAGTTTTACAAATGCAGGCTAATCCCGCCTTGAGCGGGACTGCGGCTACAAAAATTGGATATAATTTGAGGCTCTTGCAAAACTCCTGGAAACAAGAGGAAATCGTCATTCCGGGCAAACGAAGCACGACCCGGAATCCAGGATTTTCAAGCAATTCTGGATTCCGGCTTTCGCCGGAATGACGGAGCAAGCGACTTTTTACAAGAAACTCATTTCATTCTTTCTTCTGTTTACTAATACAGAGTGCCGTATCGCGGGCAATCACCACAGCTTCATCCACCGGGATCACATAGGCGTGAAGCTTCGCATCTTCTCGACTGATCCGTCCTTCCGATCCAATCAGGCTGCTGTTAAGATTCTCATCAATGGCCATTCCGCACCATTCCATTCCCGAGCAGATGCGGCCTCTGACCGGAGGCGAATTCTCTCCGATCCCTCCGCCGAAGACCAGAGCCTCCGCACCCCCTAAAGCAGCCAGGTAGGCCCCGACCTGTCTCCTCACCCTGTAGCAGAACATTTCCACGGCCAGGGCCGCATTCTCATCTCCCCGGGACTCCGCCTCCAACAACTCCCTCATATCCTGAGAGAGGCCTGATACTCCAAGAAGGCCTGACTTCGTATTGAGCCACCTTTCCACCTCCTCTACCGTCACCCCTTCACTCCGGGCCAAGAACCCAGGAAGGTGGGGATCCACATCTCCTGACCTCGTCCCCATCATGAGACCTTCCAGGGGAGTAAAACCCATGGAGGTATCGACCGAGCGGCCCTTATCGATGGCTGCGGCCGAACACCCGTTGCCCAATTGCAGGGTTACCAGTTTCACCTGTTCTAAGGCTTTTGCGTGCATCCATGCATAACGCTCAGTCATGTACCGGTGGGCTAATCCGTGAAAACCGTAGCGCCGTATACGATGTTTCGTGGATAATTCCTGAAGGATGGCATAACGGGAGGAATGCTCGGGCATGCTGGCGTGAAAGGCGGTGTCAAAGACCGCCACCATCGGAAGGTCAGCATCCAGGATCATGCGGGCGGCACGAATTGCTTTCAATGAAGGATCGTTATGCAAAGGGGCCAGGTACCTCATGGTCTCAATCGCATCGATCACTTTGTCATCGACCGGGGTCGGTTCAATGAAACGATGGCCGCCATGAACAACACGGTGACCGACGGCCTCGATTCCGCCGTGTCCTAAAAGGCCAAGAGAGTTAAGCCATTCGAAAACCCGCCGGGTAGCCATACCGTGATCGGCGATTTCGTCGGTTTCCCGAAGGCATTCTCCATTCTCCGCAACAAACCTGATCTCTCCGGGACGACCGATCCGATCGACAAGGCCGTGCCCTAATCGCCGCTCCCGGCCTAAAGGAGTTGTTTCATCCAGTTCGATCACCTGAAATTTAAGCGTTGAGCTTCCGCAGTTGATGACGAGAATCTTCATTGACTTCAATCCCTTCGGTTTCGTCCCCTCTTTCTCCTTATGAGTTTATCCACCTCAACAGCAATCACCACAGTTAAAGCCACAAGTCCTATTTTCACCCAATCTGCCAACAACAGGGATTCGGTCCTGAAAACCCACTGAAGGGCCGGGATATAAATAACCGCCAGTTGGGCAAAGAAGGCGGCCACCATGGCGTAGAAGAGAAATGGGTTGCTGAAAGGGCTTATCCTGAAAACAGATTGAAGTTCAGAGCGAGAATTCCATGCCTGGAAGAACTGGAAAAAAACCATGGTGGTCACTGCAATGGTCCTCGCCCGTTCAAGGGAAACCCCATCGTGGAGTGCCGAAACAAAATTATAGACCACACCGGCAGATATAATAAGGCCAACGAGAATACTCCTCTCGAACATCAATCTTGACATGATCCCCTCTTTCGGGTCTCTCGGTTTCCTTTTAATCACGTCCTTTTCTCCGGGCTCAAAGGCAAGGGCTACATCCTGGAGGCCGTTTGTGACAAGATTGATCCAGAGGAGCTGTGCAGCGACATAAGGTATCGGGACATCAAGGACCATGGCGATGAGAATCGAGACGATGGCAGCAAAACCCGTGGGGATGAGGAAGAGAGTTACTTTTCGGATATTGTCAAAGACGACTCGCCCCGCTTCAACGGCATGAAAGAGGCTGGCAAAATTATCATCGGTGATCACCATATCGGCTGCCTCTCGTGCCACGTCCGTGCCTGTCTTTCCCATCGCTACCCCGATATGGGCTGCCTTGAGGGCCGGGGCATCATTTACCCCGTCGCCTGTCACCGCTACGACCTCGCCGTGTTTCATAAGCCGTTGAACGATCCTTAGCTTGTGATGAGGGGACACCCTCGCATAAACCGAGACATCCTTGACTTTTGTGAAAAGGTCGTCATCGCTCATCGTCTCCAATTCCCTGCCGGTTAACACCTTCGATCTCTCACGGCTAATCCCGATCATCCTTCCGATAGCTGAGGCTGTCACGCCATGATCCCCGGTGATCATGGCAACCCTTATCCCCGCTTCTCTGCAACCTCTCACCGCATCGATGGCCTCTGGCCGTGGAGGATCAATCATCCCTTGCATTCCCGCCAGGATAAAGTTTCCCCCGATATTATGGCGGGTGAGATCACTGAAATCATTCTGGACTTCCTTAAAAGCCATAGCCAGCACCCTCATTCCGTCTCCGGCAAAAGGTTCACCCGTTTGGAGTGCCTTCTTCTTGTCGAGGAGACCTCCTGATGCAGGATCAGCGCACATCTCGAGGATCTTTTCAGGGGCGCCTTTAACAAAGAGGAGCTTCTTACCGTTATGGCTGTGCAGCGTCGCCATAAACCCATGTTCAGATTCAAAAGGGATGATGGATAGCTGCGGGTAACGACTTTTCTCATCTGCGGGGTTGAGGCCTGCTTTCATTGCCGAGACGATGAGGGCGCCCTCGGTAGGGTCTCCATTCACTTTGAACTGTTCTTCTTCCTCGTAGATATTCGATTCGTTGCAAAGCATTCCTATTCGCCCAACCCGACGGAGTCCTTCTAACGCCTCTAAATCTGTAGGTTCCCATCCATGAAGGATCTCCCCTACCGGTTCATAACCACTCCCGGTGACTTCGTAGCACTGGCGTCCGTCGCAGATGACCTTCACGGTCATCTCGTTCTTTGTGAGAGTCCCTGTTTTGTCCGAACAAATGACCGTTGTACTTCCGAGAGTCTCAACAGCAGGAAGATTTCTGATGATGGCGTTTCTTGCTGCCATCCTGCTGATCCCTATCGCCATGGTTATCGTGACCACAATGGGCAGTCCCTCCGGGACGGCTGCCACAGATGCGGCGACAGCGATTTTAAATATCTCTGCTATCCCCATGCCGAGGAAAAGCCCCAGGATGGATATAGCGAGCGCACTGCCCAGCACAAGGAGACCGATGAATCGTGCAAATTTTGAGATCTTTTGTTGAAGAGGGGTTGCCGTAACGGAAAGCTCTTCCACCTCACGGGCAATCTGTCCAAGAACGGTCTGGGTACCCGTTTCAACCACAATCCCCCTGCCCCTGCCGCTTACCACGACCGTTCCCATAAAGGTCATGTTCGTCTGGTCGCCCGGCGTAAGATTCTCTTCATTGATGGGCCTGGTCATCTTTTCCACAGGAACAGACTCCCCTGTCAGGGCCGCCTCCTCAATCCTCAGTTCCGTGGTCTTGAAGAACCTCAGGTCAGCGGGCACCCGGACCCCCGAGGCCAGAAAGACGATATCCCCTGGAACAAGACCCTCGCTGTTGATCTCTTTCTCTTTCCCTCCTCTTACCACTTTCGCTTTAGGGACAACCATGCTTTTGAGCGCCCGTACGCTTGCCTCAGCTTTATGTTCCTGAAAGTAGCCGATGATGGCATTCAGGATCAAAATGGCCGCAATCACACCGGTATCAATATATTCCCCAAGAATGGCCGTTACGATCGCCGCTACAAGAAGGATATAGATGAGAGGACTGGTGAATTGATGAAGGAGGATTTTCAGCCGACTGATTCCTTTTCCCTCAGGAAGCTTATTGGGTCCATACTTTTCCAGACGTTTTTTGGCCTCAGCCTCACTTAACCCTTCTTCCGAGGTTTGAAGCGCTTTCAATACATCTTTCTCGTCAGTCTGATACCATTTCATTCAGCCGATCTCCTCCTCTAAAAAAGGATGGGAAAAGGGGACGGGTCTATTTTTTAAATAGAACCGCCCCCTTTTACTTTGTTACTTTTCACTGCCATAGATCGCTGTAAGCCCCGTCCTGTTTCATTCAACCCAACCTCCGTTTCCCATACGATATACTCAGATTCCTCGCAACATTTTATTACCTTGCATTATCTATTCTTTAATGCCCCTTATGCTCCACCTCTGGCCTGAGTATCATTCCACCCAGAATGCGTTCAAGCTCTATTATTGCATTTTGTTGTTCACGGAGGGATTCAATGAAACGACGTTGGGTCTCAGATAGTTTCTGGCGGGCCTCAAGCAGATAGAGCATATTGATCTGCATTGCATTAAAGTACTTTTCTGCATACCCCACTGAACCCTTGCGCATAGGCAGAATCTGATTACGGATAAGATTCACTTCCCGGCGGGCAAAGGATAATCGTTCTAAGGCGGCTGAAACCTCCTCACGCACAACTCCTATTTTAGCCTGTAACTCCTTCTCTGCCTGCCGTACTCTATATTCTGCCTTGGCTATCTGTGCCTGATTCTGATCAAAGAGCGGTAGCTGTATTTCCAGTTCTGGACCAAAAAACTCGGTTCCTTCAGACTCTCGGGCATAGCCAATGCCGGCCTCTACATTGGTAAAGATGCGTTTTCGCTCCAGAGCAAGAACACGCCTGGAATCTTCAATTTTCAACTTTGCTATCTGTACATCTGGCCGCATTGAAAGGGCATGGGTAATCATTATCTCTAAATCAGGGAGCGGTCTAAATTCTTCCGGCAAAGAGCCAATAACCTCATAGCCAAACTGATCAGGACAAAGACCCAAAACACGGTTCAGACGCATACGAGCCACTTTTGATTCCTTTTGGATGCGTGCAAGTTCTGCCTCTTTATCAATAATCGCAGCCTTTGCCATATAAATATCAAGGTCGCTCGTGTAGCCAAACTTCTGGCGGTAGATTAAATGGTCTCTCAATTCTTCCATCTGTTTTTTTATCTTTTCGGTTTCATCTCGTAGGGCTAATAGGGCAACATATTCACTATGTGCCTTCTTGGCCTCTGCTACGGTCTTCAGTATTTCTTCTGACATCTGAATCATTGTTGCTTCAAGCCGTATAGCAGCCACTTTCTTGCGAAGGGGAATCTGCCATAGGTCTGATATTCTAATTGGTAATACTGCTTCTATATCAGTACCACCGCCTTTGAAGGGAAATCTGAAAACTGCTGTGAGCTTAGGGTTTGTAAATAACCCCACCTGCACAAGGTCCGCTTTAGTAACACCTATCTCTTCAAAGGATGCCTGCAGTTTACGGTTATTAAGAAGGGCAATCCTTACCGCATCGTCTTCTGTGAGGCCGTCAGGCAGGAGCTTATTCACCTCTTCCTTCGTAGCCTTTACATCCTCTTCGGTCTGTTCCCAGCGAGCCTCCCTGCCTGTTCGTTCTATGGTGAAGGCCTTGACCCTCTCCCATTCCTGTGTGGTCTGTACACTCGTACAGCCCGTCAGGAATAAGCTGATGGTAAGAAGATATATATATTCCTTTTTAATCATCGCAGCCCTCCTTCCTTTGGATGTCTCCATCCCTTGATTTTCTTAGCAGGGGGGAAACCCAGGAATGTAAATTCCCCTTCTTTCGGGATGACATTCAGAACCGTAGCCATTCCACCCATTGGCATAACACCCATAGGCATGTCGGCATGGGCATTGACGATGTGGTGAAGCTTATGACAGTGAAAGGCCCATAGGCCTGGATTCCAAGCAACGAATTCCACATCCCTCACGGTTCCGGGAGCCACATCAACGGTATTTCCGGGCCATTGGGCCGACTCAGGAATTGGTCCGCCTTCTGTCCCCACGACCTTCCATGTATACCCATGGAGATGTATTGGATGGGCATTCTGATTACTGAGGTTTCCAAACCTGATCCTGAGGCGGTCGCCTTCATTTACAGTAAGTATCTCTGTGCTGGGCGCTGCTTTACCATTAAAGGTAAACCAGTTGGGGTCTGTGGATGTAACATCAGGGTTCTCATTGCCCGGCAGGAGATGCCACTCCTGGAGGAGGATAGCAAAATCCTTATCTATTTTGTATTTCGATTTCTTAGGATGGATAACGAATAACCCTCCGAGCCCCATGCCAACCTGTTTTTTCTCGTTAAATCCCGAGTGATACATCAATGTTCCTGTTTGATAGAGTGTGAACTCATAGATAAACGTCTCCCCTGGTCGAATGGGCGGCTGGGTTATTCCTCCGCTTCCGTCCTGGTCGTTTGGCAACTCTATGCCGTGCCAGTGAATGGATGTCGGTTCAGGGAGTTCATTTTTCACGATTATCCGCACCCTGTCGCCTTCGTATGCCTCTATGGTTGGGCCGGAGACAGAGCCATTAAACCCCCATGCCTTTACCTTCTTGGGCAGCATCATCCCGGGCATTGACCCCTTCGCTTTATGGACTTTATCCCAAATTGATCCTTCCGGCGGCTCTCCTTCAAGCATGTAGTACTCTACGGGCTGGACTATCAACGTAAAGACCTTTACATTACCGTCCATCTCATATCCGAGGGCTGGGACATTCGGTGTATAGACACGCCCCATCTGTTTCCCCATCAATGGCGGGGGGGGGGGATAGTTTAATATTCGGGTCTGCCCAGCCCATGGGGTCATGCATCTTCATCTCGTGTTTCACCGGAGGCTCATGAACCATCTGGGGCATTTTATGCTCCTTATGTTCCTCCTGAGCTAAGACCTCCTTACCTGTAAGGGCTACTGCGCCGAGGGTTAAAGCAGATTTTTTTAAAAAGTCACGCCGTTTCATATTCCCCTCCTATCTTTCTCCTCCCCAAAATTGGTCGAGAGGTAATTTATAATCACCTTTTTATCTTCAGGCTGGATAGGAGCAACCCACGTTATCATTCTCTCCATTATCTCACCCCCAACTGCTTGGCCAGGGGTGAGCATGGCGTATTGATCGGCCTTCTCCAGGGAAGGATCGCTGTCACACCTTTGAGCGAAGTCGTCTCGAAAAAGAAGCCGCTCGATCTCTCGCGCTGGGGGATGGCTCAGGTTCTGGCGATATAGGAGAAGAACGTCAACCCTTCCTTTTTGAATCAATCCATTTGAAGATCTTCTGGATATCCGGAGACCTCCGGTATAAGGGCTCCCGGTTCCCCTCATAGGCCGCCAATCTTTCCTCGAAGGTCTGCTTGAGGTGGATATAGAAGATGCCGAGAGGCAATTTCCCCTCCTCCGTGGCTCTCTTAAAGGCCTCTGCTCTGTTGGACGGATCGTAGGAATCCTCCAGATAATAGGTATTCTCTTTAAACCAGTTGTACGTGTTGAGCTTATTATAAGTGACGCAGGGCTGGAGGATGTCAACCAGGGAGTACCCTTTGTGTAAGATGGCCCTTTTAATGATTTCCTTGGTCTTCTCCATATCTCCGACAAAAGCTCTGGCCACAAAGGAAGCATTCAGGCTGATCGCCAGGGCGAGGGGGTTGTAGGGTTCGTGAAATACGCCCTCGGTCTGAATCGGCGTTTTGAATCCAAGCTGACTGGTGGGGGAGGCCTGCCCCTTGGTCAAGCCATAGACCATGTTATTATGAACCAGATTGGTGAGGTCAGAATTTCTACGTATGGCGTGGATGAAATGGTTTCCTCCTTCGCCATACATACAGCCATCCCCGCTCTCGGCGATGACGATGAGTTCCGGATTTGCTGCCTTGATGCCGGTGGTCACCGGTAGAGACCTTCCGTGCAGGCCGTTAAAAAAATGACACTTTAAATAATGGGGGGTCTTCGCCGCCTGACCGATGCCTGAAACCAGGACAAGCTTCTCAGGTCTGACTTCCAACTCGGTGAGGGCCTGTTTCAATGTGTTTAGAATGCCAAAATTACCACACCCCGGACACCAGGCGATATCAATCTCCCCCATGTCGAAAAGCTTCGCCCCCATTGCTTACACCTCCTCCAGAACCGTTTTCAAGCCCTTCTCCACCTCTTCGACTGAGAAGGGCAACCCGTTATATTTGAGCATTCTCCGATCGATCTCGAAACCGGTTTGAAGCCGGATGAGCCGCCCAAATTGAGAAGTCGCATTGTTCTCAATGATCACCGTTCTCTCCGCCCTTTGAAGGTGGTGCGCCAGGTCCGGATGAACCGGGTAAAGCTGTTTGAAATGCAAGAAGGCGATCTCCTCCCTTCCCAATCTCTCGAGGGCTTCCCTCACCACGTGATAGTTGGACCCCCAGGCGATGACCAGTGTCTTATAGTTCGGAGAACCGGCGAATTCTGGTCGAATGAGTTCGTCTCTGATCTGGTCGAGTTTTTTCAACCTCTTTCTGACCATCTCCGTCCTCAGATCGAGGTCTTCCGTTATATGGCCAGTCTCATCATGCTCATCGCTGTCCAGGATCACCAGTCCCTCACCGAATCCGGGAATCCCGCGAGGAGAGATCCCCGTCTCCGTCAGTTCGTATCTCCGGTACTCCCTTTCCGTCTCGATAATATGTCTCTCCAAGGAGATGAGTGATGGATTGAGGGAAGGGATGTTGTAATGAGATTCGAGCAGATACTGATCCGTTAGAATGAAGACAGGAACCTGAAACCGATCGGCAAGGTTAAAGGCCCTCTGGGTGAGAGAGAAGGCCTCTTCAATCGTCCCCGGAGCCAGGATGATCCTTGGAAATTCTCCATGACCTGAAAAGAGGGTGAAGAGCAGATCCCCCTGTTCGGTTCGGGTGGGAAGACCTGTCGCCGGTCCGGGTCTCTGACCAATATGGATCACCACGGGAGATTCCACCATCCCGGCAAGACTGACCCCCTCGACCATGAGAGCGAAACCTCCTCCAGAGGTTGTCACCATCGCCCTGGCCCCGGCATACCATGCTCCGATCCCCATGTTGATGGCGCTGATCTCATCCTCCGCCTGTTCGACCACGATGCCAAACTCTTTTGCATGCTGGGCGAGAAAGGTTGCGACCCCTGTAGAGGGAGACATCGGATAGAAGGAGAGAAAATGACACCCTCCGGCAAGGGCCCCCATGGCGAGAGCCTCGACGCCATCCATAATGATTTCATCAGACACCTGGGGATGCCTTTGAACTTCGATCTGAAGTCTGCTGTTTTTTAACAGCCCCTCACTCACCTCATAACCTCTCCTCCCAGCTTCTATGTTCTTCAGGGCAATGCTCTCCTCCTTGCCGGAGAAGTGATGCCGGAGATAACGATCCAGCACCTCCTTTTCGATCTGAAAGAGCCCCGAAATCAATCCCACGGCCACGGTATTTAGATAAATCGCCCCTCCCACTTCAGAGGCGATCTGAGAGAGGGGAATGTCAATCGCCCGGTCTCCTTCGTATTCCTTTTCGAAGATCTTCTTCTCTCCTAACAGGATGGTCTCAGGAGAGACCCTTCTGTTAACATGGGGCACCGCCCCCTTGCTGAAAGGGATCAAAAAGTCGGTTCTTTCCACCGGAGAGGAGACCCTTTTCGAGGAGACGCGTATGAGCGTCGAATTATTTCCCCCCCGAATCCGTGACATGTACTCCTGGGTGGAGAAGACATGGTAACCGGAAAGCTTCAACAGGTGTGTCAAGATATGTTCGACCGTTTGAATCCCCTGACCGGCCTCTCCGCACAAAACGATCGATACGTCGTCTTTAAATATGGATGCCCCCTGGTCACTCATATGCTCCTCCCCTTTCATAGATTGGAAAAAAAGACCGTTCCGTCTTCTCTGCGCCCCTTCCTTATCAACCCTCTCTTCTCTCTTTGTCTGAAACCGTAATGGGAAGCCAAGCCAGAGCCTTTAGGCAATCGGATAGGTTCGTCAAAAATAGGGAAATTGTTTTTCCTTTATTTCCTGTTAGGGTCTTTTTTTCTCTTGACAACGGGAGGCCTTATAAGGGTTCGGTGTCTCTCATATCTCAGAATGCCTTTCCTTGATCTTGTCCGCAAGAGCGTCCAGGGCCGCGAAGTCCTCCGCTCGCGGGAGTCCCTTGCACAGCACCGTGCCAAGAACCTCCACTTTGAGGTTGGGGATCAGCCCGGCGATCTGTTCCGCAGCCTTGGTGCCCCAGCCATATGAACCGATGATGGCAGCATGTCTCAGTTTGGGGCGAAGGGCGTTAGCCAGATGGGTTGCGGAGAAGACAATGGGATGAGGACCAACGTGTACGGTCGGCGTGCCGATGACAATCGTGGCGGCATCGACCAAGGCGATGGCAAGCTTGCCGAGGTCGGTCACGGAAAGCTCGAACTTCTGGACCTTGATGCCACGTTCTGCCAGGGAACTTACAAGATAGTTGACCATGGTCTCCGTGCTTCCATGCATCGAAATGTACGGAATCACGACGAGGTTCGAGACTCTGTCCGACACCCAGTCCCTGTAAGCGTCCAGAATGCAGTTCGGCTTGTCGTAGATTGGACCGTGGCTGGGAGCTATCAGGTCAAACGCAAGGTCTTGGATCTTTTTCAGGTTGTTCTGAATCGTCTTGCGAAACGGCATCATGATTTCCGCGTAGTAACGTTTCGCAGCTTCGCAAACGTATGGGTCCTCCCCGGCGTATAGCTCCGAGGTGGCGAGATGGGAGCCAAAGAAATCGCAGGTGAAGAGGACCCTTTCCTCCGGCAGGTACGTCACCATCGTCTCCGGCCAATGGACCCAAGGCGTGTGGATGAATCTGAGCGTCCTGTCGCCCAGAGAGATGGCTTCGCCGTCGTCGACAGCGCGAATTCTGTCAGCCGTAACCTGGAGATGATCGATGAGCATCTCCTTCGCTTTGGGTGTGCAGACAAGTTGTGCTCCGGGGTATTTCCGCAAGACAGCAGGAATTGCACCCGAATGATCTTGTTCAGCGTGGTGAGAGACCACGTAGTGAATATCTCGGGTGTCCGCCAATTGGGTCATCAGGATATGTTCCATAGTCGGGTCGACACTGTCGAGCAGAGCAGTCTTCTCGGACCCTCGCACGAGATAGGCGTTGTAACTGGTCCCATCTGGAAGGGGGATCAGCGAATCGAACAGGCGGCGATTCCAGTCAACCGCCCCCATCCATTGGACTCGACCTCGGATCTGTCTTGGTTTCATAGTGACTTCTCCTTTCTTGGCACCTAACGCCTGAACTAAGCCGCCCGGCCACAGACCTTTGGTATATCTATTTTTTTATTCCCTAAATGTCAATAGTCAAGCCCCATTTCATGACCCCCAAAAAATATCAACGTAAAAGGGGACGGTTCTATTAAAAAAAGAACCGTCCCCTTTTACGTTCCCTTTTATCCGCTCCTTTCCGGTTCCTCCGACATACTTCAACGTTATATTTTCAGATGTGAGAAATATGATCCTGTTCTTTATCCCTTTCCCCTTTTCTTTTGTAAAGTTTCTCAAGGAAGTCCTTGGCCAATTCTCTTCCCCCCCATCCAAAGGCGATGGCTAAAGCCAGAACAATACCGCCGAACGTAATGGAAAACGCCGCCACGATCACCTTCTCCGCAATGCCAAGATGGTAGAGGGCCATGGTCA
>DYHU01000245.1:0-1568 GCA_020724025.1 Syntrophorhabdus sp.
ATGTAAACATCTTTAAAAGGGACATCTCCCATAAATTTGAGTCCCATCATCATCATCCTGGCCACCCAGAAGAAGAGGATGTCGAAACCCGTCACCAGAACAGAGGTAGGATAAAAAACCTTCAACTCGGCTGTCTTTTCCGGCCATCCCATGGTCGAGAAAGGCCAGAGGGCGGAACTGAACCATGTGTCCAGGACATCGGTCTCCTGCTTCAATTGATTGGATTGGCATTTGGAACAGGACCGAGGCTCCTCTTTCGCCACGATGACCTCGCCGCACGTCTCACAATACCATGCAGGGATACGATGGCCCCACCAGATCTGACGGGAGATGCACCAATCCTTTATATTCTCCATCCATTCATAGTAGGTCTTTTCCCAGAGTTCAGGGACAATCCGTGTGCGGCCTGTTCGCACCGCCTCAATGGCTGTTTGAGCCAGAGGTTTGGTTCGGACAAACCATTGGAGGGAGAGATTGGGCTCCACAATGGTCTTGCAACGGTAGCAGTGGCCTACCTTGTGGTGATAATCCTCTATTTTGATCAACACCCCCTCCCGTTTAAAATCTTCGACGATCCTCTCCCGGCAATCAAAACGATCCATCCCCTGATAAGGACCGGCATGTTCATTCATCCTGCCTTGCTCATCGATCACTTTGACCTGTTCAAGGCCGTGTTTCAATCCGATCTCAAAATCATTAAAATCATGGGCAGGAGTAATCTTGAGACAGCCCGTCCCGAACTCCATATCCACATAGGCGTCGCCGATGACAGGGATCTCCCTGCCGAGGACAGGGAGGATCACCTTTCTTCCGATATCCCCCTGGTAGCGTTCATCTTCCGGATGAACGGCAACAGCCGTGTCGCCCAACATCGTTTCCGGCCGTGTCGTCGCCACAACCACAAAACGGTTTCCTTCCCTGAAGGGATACCGGAGGTGATAGAGCTTCCCTGAAATCTCATGGTGTTCGACTTCGAGATCGGAGAGGGCGGTCTGACATCTTGGGCACCAGTTGATAATGTAATGACTCCGGTAGATCAATCCCTCCTGATAGAGGCGGATGAAAACCTCCCTGACCGCTTCGGAAAGGCCCTCGTCCATGGTAAAGCGTTCCCTGGACCAGTCGCAGGAGGCTCCCAGTTTCTTCAACTGGTTGATAATCGTTCCGCCTGATTGTTCCTTCCACCTCCAGACACGTTCGATGAATTTCTCCCTTCCCAGGACATGCCGGTCAAGGCCCTCCTCCATAAGTTGCCGTTCCACCACATTCTGTGTAGCAATGCCGGCATGATCCGTTCCCGGCATCCAGAGAACACTGCAGCCCTCCATTCTTTTGAACCGTATGAGAATATCCTGCAGGGTATTATTCAGAGCGTGCCCGATGTGAAGGACGCCGGTGACATTCGGAGGCGGGATGACAATGGAGTAGGGCTGATTGTTTGAACCTTCATCTGCCCGGAAGTAGTTTCGCTCCATCCAGAAGCAATACCATCTCTCCTCCACCTGGTGGGGATCATAAGACTTGTCCAAGACTTTTGAAGCCATGTTTGCAACCTTCTGCCTCCTTAA
>DYHU01000245.1:1668-5679 GCA_020724025.1 Syntrophorhabdus sp.
TTAATCCTTTTCTCCCTTCTGAAGCCGCTCGATCTCTTCCCGAATCGCTTTCTCTGCCAAATCGGGGACGATTTCTTTCACCATCGTTTCAATCCGTTCCATGGTAAGGGTGATCATATGCTCGGCCATCTCAGGAATGACTTTGGTCACAAAATCCTGCATCATCTCCTGCACCCCCTTGGCGATGACCTCTTCGATCTTCCGGTCTAAACGCATAACAGGAGGAGGAATCTCTTCCAAAGAAATCTTTGGGATTTCCGCAATCTCAGGCGCTGCAACCTCTACTTCCTTAAGCTCCTCCACCGGAGCTATTTCTTCAACAGAAGGTAGCGCCTCCACACGAACCACCTCTTCTAACGCCTGTTCCGGAGGAAGAATCTTTTCTCCGAAAAGTTCTGAAATCTCTTCCTCTTCGATCGTTTCCGCCTCTACCTCCACGGCCGTCTCTGCGGGCATTAACTCCTCTTCTTCAAGTTTTTCCAGTTCTTCTGTAAGCTCCTCCAGAAATACCTCCGGGAATTCTTCCTCCGTAAGTTCCTGGAGCTCCAATTCTTCGGGGCCCTCCTCCGCGGGGGTCGCCAATCTTGGAGCTTCTTGGTTCGTTTCTTCGATGAAAAATGGTTGAAATTCTTCTTCCACTGGCTCGGTCTTCACTTCGCCTCTGAGGGCGGCCTCGAACTCCTCAAAACCGCCGTATCTATCTCCGGCCTCCTGAGGGGGAGGCGTAACCTTCTCCGTAATCTTCTCCTCTTTCTCGACAGGCCATTCTTTTTCAATGGAGGGTTGAAGTCTCTCAACTCTCCGGAGGATTTCCTCCAGTTCGATCTTTTCAAAGAGTTCGTCTTCAGGAGAAACTTTTTTCTCTACAACCTCTTCCTCAATCCGGAGGGAATACTCTTCGGTCTTCATCCCCTTCTCTTCCACCCCCTCCTTTTCCCAGGATTCAATGGGAGCGATCTCTCCGATCGGTTCATCTCTCTGCTGGAGGGCGAAATCATCGATGCTCATCCTCGATTCAGGCTCTTCCACCACATCAATCAGCTCGATGATCTCCTCCTCTTCCTCTGCCCCACCCAATCTATCCAGAGAGAACTCCTCTCTCTTCTCGGCCCCCGCTTTCCCGATATCGGCAAAGGATTTCCAGTCCAGATCGTCTTCGGAAATAGCCATCTCACCGGCCCCTTCCTGGACTCCTTCGATGAGATGGTTCACCATACTGAGAATCTCATCCTCATTGAGAGGCCTCGAGATCATCCCATCCGCCCGCAGGAGTTTGCGTTCCTTCTCTGAGAAATCTTCGAACATATCGAGCAGGATGACGAATGGAATATCTTTCAATTCCTGGTCAGCTCTGACCGCCTGACAGAGATCCTTTCCCCCGATGATGAGATCCGGTTTAAAGAGTCTCCCTCGAAGGAGAGCTTCTTCGTCATTGGTCGTGAAGAGGATACGGTGATCGGTCGCTTCAAAAATCCGTTCCAACTCTTCCTGGACCATCTTATCCGGATCGGCGATGAGAATTTCTTTTGACATTTTTTAACTCTCCTTTAATGGGAGTGGAAAGAAATCATGTGAATTTCATCTTTAATTTTAGGTAATTATCACAAGCAAAGTCCAATGTCAACCTTCGGATTCATTTTTGGACCGCAAAAAGTCTTCGATGACAGGCTGGAGGTCAATGTCAAAATCGTATTTTACTCTTGCGGCCGGTTGATGAATTCGTATCTTCCTTCTCAGATCAGTAGGAGTGGCGATGACCACCGCATCGCAGACGCACCGCCTGACCGTCTCTTCAAGGTCCCGGACCTGGTCTTCAGAATATCCCATTGCCGGAAGGACCCTTCCGATATGAGAATACCTTTCAAAGACCTCTTTCAGTGAACCGGCTGCATAGGGCCTGGGATCGACCAGCTCCGCAGCCAGCCTCCTCGAAACGCAAGCCCCTGCCCCATCAGGCATGCCTCCATGCGTAATGGTGGGCCCATCCTCGATGACCAATACCCTTCTGCCCTCAATCCACTCCGGATGATCCACATCGATTAAAGAGGAGGCCTCCATGACCTTTGCCGCAGGATTTGACCGGGAGATATTCTCCCTGATCTGACTCAAGGATTCCTCTCTCCCTTCGTTCACCTTCGTGATGATGAGAAGATCCGCCCTCCTGAGATTCACCTCCCCGGGGTAATAGAGTTTCTCATGTCCGGGTCGCAACGCATCCAGGAGGACGATCTCCAGATCGGGCCGGATAAACGGGAAGTCGTTATTTCCTCCATCCCAGATGATCACCTGAGATTCTTTCTCCGCGGCCCTTAAAACCTCTTGATAATCGATGCCGGCATAGACGGTAATTCCCATTTCAACAAGAGGCTCAAACTCCTCTTTCTCCTCAATCGTGCAGGCCTCCTCATCCACATCGCCCATATCGGAAAACCGGAGGACCGGTTTAAAAGTGCAATATGCCATGGGGTGCCGGATCACAGAAATCCGAATCCCCCTCTTTTTCAAAAGGGAAGCGATCTTTCGGGAGATCACCGACTTCCCGCATCCGGTCCTCACTGCGCAGACCGAGATGACAGGGACTTCGCTTTTGAGCATCGTCTCTTCAGGCCCAAGGAGGATAAAATTCTTTCCCCTAGATAAGACCAGAGAGGCCTTATCCATCAATTCCTCATGGGAGATATCACTGTAAGAGAAAACGACCTGCCGGACAGGTTTCTCAGAGAGGAACCGGGGAAGGTCCTCCTCGGGGTAGATCGGAATCCCTTCCGGATAGAGGGCTCCGCTCAATTCCGGAGGATAGGTTCGATTCGCAATAAAGGGGACCTGAGTGGCTGTAAAGGCGACCACCTGATATCCGGGACGGTCTTTGAAGAAGGTGTTAAAATTGTGAAAGTCCCTTCCTCCCGCGCCCATGAGTATCACCTGAATGATCTCTTCCCCTGAAGGATGGGCCTTTTTTCTCCTCAATTTCATAAGGTCATCCATGGAAGGGGAAGGAAGAGTTTTTCGTAGAGGTTGAAGGCGTAACGGTCGGTCATACCGGCCAGGAAATCAGAGATGCAGCACTCCAGTGAATCATAGAGCGTCTGCCTTTCGATCAAAGTTAAAAAATGGTCCTGCTTTTCCATAAAATATTGGTAGAGCTCCTTTAAAATCTTGGCCGCCTTGTGAAAATCGGCATGGACGGTTTCATTTTCATAAACCCTCTCCCAGAGGAACTCCCTCAGATCCCACATCGCAGAAAGAATCTCCTCTGAAATGGAGAGGCGTCCGCCTCCTGCTCGTAAGGTCTCTGACACGATATCATTGACCATCGTATTGATCCGCTTCGAATGGGTATCCCCTAACCGTCTGATACAATCTTCAGGAATATCCTTCAGGGAAATCACTTCGCCCCGTATGGCGTCATCGATATCGTGATTGATGTAGGCGATGATATCGGCCAGCCGGACGACCTGACCCTCCAGCGTGGAGGCCATTGAAGCGGGGTCCCGGCAAAGAATTTCTCCCTTCCCCTTCGTATGCTTTAAGATGCCATCCCTCACCTCAAAGGTGAGGTTCAACCCCCTCCCATCTTTTTCAAGAAGATCCACCACCCTCAAACTCTGATCGGAGTGGTTAAACCCGCCCGGGAGGATCTCATTGAGGGTGTCCTCACCCGCATGCCCGAACGGGGTATGGCCCAGATCGTGGCCCAGCGAGACGGCCTCGGTCAGATCTTCATTGAGCCGGAGGGCTTTTGAGATCGTCCGGGCGATTTGAGAAACCTCAAGGGTATGGGTCAATCGGGTGCGGTAATGGTCTCCGGCCGGGGCGAGGAAGACCTGGGTCTTATGCGTTAACCTCCTGAAGGATTTGGAATGGATGATCCGGTCCCGGTCGTGCTGGAAGACCGGTCTGAGAGGACACATCTCCTCAACAGAGGGGCGACCTTTGCTCATCGAACTCAATGTGGCAAAAGGCGAAAGAAACTTCTTCTCCTGCTCTTCCAGTTCCTCCCTGATCGTCCTC
>DYHU01000246.1 GCA_020724025.1 Syntrophorhabdus sp.
AGGTAGCTCTGGCGGATGTGCTGGTTCTTCAGGAGGTCCTGGCCTGTTCCGCTCATGGCGATGGATCCGTTCTCTAAGACATATCCTCGATGGGAGAGGGCGAGGGAATGAAATACATTCTGTTCTACTAAAAGAATAGTTGTGCCCTGTCCGTTGATCTCTTTGATGATGTCAAAGATCGCCTTGACCAAAATAGGAGAAAGACCTAACGAGGGTTCATCGAGCATCAAGAGGGTGGGCCTGGACATCAATCCCCTTCCAATGGCAAGCATTTGTTGCTCCCCGCCGCTGAGGGTCCCTGCTAACTGATATTTCCTCTCCTCCAATCTGGGAAAAAGTTTGAAGACCCACTCCATCGTCTCCTTCCTCACCTTTTTGGCCTTTGGAAATTGAGATCCCATCTCCAAATTTTCAACGACGGTAAGAGTTGGGAAGAGCTGGCGTCCTTCAGGAACCTGGACAATTCCAAGGGATACAATTTTTGAGGAGGAGCATTGATGGATGAAATCCTGATCAAATTGAATTTCTCCCCGCTTGGGCTTCAGAACCCCGGAGATCGTCATCAGGGTCGTAGATTTTCCAGCTCCATTAGAGCCAATGATCGAAACGATCTCTCCCTGATTCACTTCAAGAGAAACGCCTCTCAGTGCCTGGAGATCCCCATAGAAGACTTCGATCCCTTTAACTCTAAGCATTCCCAAATTCTTCTCCAAGGTAAGCCTCGATCACCTGGCGGTTCTTCACCACCTCTTCAGGAACTCCTTCGGCAATCTTTTCTCCATAATTGAGAACGATCACTCGCTTTGAGAGGGCCATCACCCCTCTCATGACGTGCTCGATTAAAAGGATGGTCACTCCCCTCTCGTTTACTTCTTTTAAGAGTCGGATTAATTCATCCACTTCGGTTGGGGTGAGTCCGGCCATCACTTCATCTAACAGAAGGAGTTTCGGCTCGGTAGCCAACGTCCTTGCCAACTCCAAACGCTTTCGATGGGGAAGAGTCAGGCCGGTGGCTAACGTATCTGTTTTATCTTTTAACCCTACAAATTCAATCGTTTTCAATGCTCTGGCGGTTGCCTCCTGGACATGTTTCGTTCGATTTAACGCAGCTACCACAATATTTTCCAATACCGTAAGTTGAAGAAAGGGTTTGACGATTTGAAATGTCCTTACCATCCCCTTATGGCAGATCTGATGGGGTTTGAAATCGATGAGATTCTCACCTTCAAATCGAATCTCTCCTTCATCGGGTTTATAAAAACCAGTAATGGTGTTAAAGAGAGTTGTCTTGCCTGCTCCATTGGGGCCGATGATCCCCAAAATTTCTCCTTCTTCTATGGAAAGAGAAACCTGATTAACGGCTTTGAGGCCGCCAAAATTTTTACTGACCCCATTTAATTTTAAGAGAGACAACTGAAACCTCCGGTTTCAAATTCCAAATTCCAAATTACAAATCCCAAATAAATCCAAATAACCAATTTCCAATGACCAAAACACCCCTCACCTTTCCCCTCTCCTCTCTGGGGAGAGGGAGGAGGTGAGGGGGCTTATTTCAAACTCCTCAGTACAGGTGTTAATGCTTTCTTAATATAGGAGATCACCCCTCTTGGGAAGAAGAGGACGACCGCAACCAGCAAAAATCCGTAGATTACCAGATGTAGCCCTTCATACCCTGCTTTTGCAAAATAGATCCTCGAAAGTTCTGCTAAAGGGGTGATCAGGAATGAACCGATGACCGGACCGAGCACGGTCCCCATCCCGCCGATGATGGGCCTGAGGATGATCTCTATGGAGAAGGCCATGGACATCATCGTTCCGGGATGAAGGTAATAGAGGTAATTCGTGTAGAAGGCTCCTGCCAGGGAGGTCATGAACGCGCTCAGAAAGATGGCAATCATCTTATATTTGAAGACATCCACTCCCAGGCTTTCTGCGGCATCCTCTTCCTCCCTCAAGGCCACCATATATCTGCCGATCTTCGATCGCTCCAAGAGCCGGACCACGATCAGAGAGAAGATCACATAGCCGAGGGCGATATAATAATAAGGAAGATTCTCCTTAAATTGAAAGTTGGCCGCGGAAAATTGGGGGGTGATAAAGAGCCCCTGGAATGAACCGAAAACCTTTAAGTGAAGGACGATCAATCTTCCAATTTCAGCAAAAGAGATCGTGAGGAGAACAAAATAGACACCCTTCAATCCAAAACGAAACCCGAAAAATCCGATGACCAATCCAATCAATCCGGCCGCAATGCCTCCGATCCACATTCCTATCCAGGGGCTTAGACCCAGGGTGAGCGTGAGGAAATACGTCATATAAGCCCCTATCCCAACATAGAGGGAATGGCCCAGCGAAATCACACCGGTGTATCCGGTCAGGATGTTCCATGACTGGCCAAGATAGGCGTAAAAAAAGATCATAATGAAAATGCCTAATACATAGGAGCTTAAAAATTTTGGCAGCGCCAGAAGGATGATCAAGGCGATGAGGAGGGAAAGATAGAGTTTTTTCATCCCTTCTTTCCTCCGAATAATCCCTGGGGTCTCAATATCATAATGACGATGAGAATAAAGAAACTGACCACCTGTTTCATGGTATGGGGAAAATCAAGATCCAGACCGATTCCATGGAAGATGTTTGTAATCAGCTCGGGCCCGACGGATTCGGCGACCCCAATGATAAACCCTCCGATCATCGCTCCGGTCAGGCTTCCCATTCCGCCCAGAATGACAATGATAAAAGAGATCAGGGTAAAAGGGGCTCCAATATACGGAGAAAGAGGCATGATGGGAACGAGGAGACCTCCTGCCGAACCGACACAGGCCGTTCCGATTCCAAAGCAAACAGCATAAATTTGATTCACATTGGTTCCCACCAGGAAGGCTCCTAAGCGATTGTCTGCGGCGGCCCGAATCGATTTTCCCATATCGGTCTTCTTTAGAAAGATAAGAACAAGAAAGGTGATGATGATGGCGATAGAAAAAGCCATAAAGCGGGGAGAATCGATTGTGAGGAAACCAATAGAATGAGAACTAAGAGCAAACCGACTTTGTGGACTGATGTAGTCTGGCCCCCAAATGAGCCTGGCGCTATTCTCAAAGACCATCCCCATCCCTACCAGAGGAAGAACCTGCATGGCTTCGGGAAAGTCAAGTATCCGATTGACGACCGTTCTTTGGAGGAGATAACCAAGGATGAAGAGGATGACGGCGCTAACCAAGAAAGAGAAGAAAGGATCCACTCCGGTCCAGACGAGAAGGGTATAGGCAACATACATTCCCCAGACCATCATCTCGCCATGGGCGAAATTGATGACCCGCATCACACCAAAAATGAGGGAGAGGCCTAAAGCAATCAGACTATAGACCCCTCCCAGAAGAAACCCACTGAGGGCAAGTTGAAGAAGGAGATTGAGGTTCATATCACCTTTTTACATTCCCCGCTCCCACAGTTGTTTCGGCATTGGATGGATATACTTTGCCTCAGCCGCCTTATCAGGTAGCACCACCTTAAGCGACTGTCCGATGATTTGAATCAGGGCTGTATCGGCATTGATATTGTCTCCTCTTTCGTCAAAGGCAACTGCCAACCCAACCATCAGATCCTGTTTAAAATAGGTCTTCTTCAGGGCGGCAACAATATCTTCAGCCTTCGTCGACTTTGCTCGTTCCAATGCATCTGCAATCACTAAGACACCCAAATACGCGTACCCTGAGTTGGTGTCGATATATTTTCCCGGGAATTTCTTTGAAAAGGCCGCATTGACTTCCTTATACATCTTCCCGATGGGGTTATACCATGGCACATTATCCATTACATAGTCGGCAAGGGCTTTCATATCTCGAATAAATTCCGGTTCATACCATCCCGGGCTCCCTGGACTGATGATCCCCTGCAGTTCCACTCTCTGTTTGTAGAGCTCCCGAATCATCAATTTCGCATCACCCGGCCTTGCAACCGGAAAGAGGACATCTGGCTTCAGAGCCTTAATTTTCGAGACCTCAGCGGATAGATCCGGAATGCCGAGGGGATATTCGATATGCCCCAGCACCTCGATGGGAAACTTCTTGTCCTTTAAGGCTTTGATGAAAGTAGCTCCCTGAACCCGACCGAAAAGGTCTCCGGTATTGGTCACCACCCCCCTGATCTTGCTGATATTCTTCTCCTTCATGATCTTGTCCATATAGAAGAGCATGGAGTCAGCAAATTTGGTCGTGGTGGGGAAAACCCTGAAGGTATGCTTAAACCCTTTTTTGGTGATGTCGTCTGCGGCTGCCACATCCATCAAAAAGGGCACGCCTCTCTGCTCACACAGGGTGGCAATAGCCATCGCATTTCCGCTCAGGAATGGTCCTACCAGAGTGACCGCCCCTTCTTTGATCACCCGTTCCGCCTCTGTACGGGCTACCTCTTCTTTTGCTTCGGTATCTGCCAGTAAGAGTTTCAATTTTGCTCCGCCCATCGACTTAATGCCGCCTTTGGCATTAATGTCATCCACCGCCATCTGATTCCCTCTTCTCATAGAAATCCCGATGTCGGAGATGACCCCTGTCACCGGTTGCAACGAGGCGATCTTAATCTCCGGGGCCTGGGCGCGCAATAAGGTTGGCACTCCGGCAATTGCCGTGGTGGCCCCGACGGCTGCCGAATACTTAAGAAATGTCCTACGATCCATCTTCTTCTTCATATGAGCTCCTCCTTTTATGACTTTTTTCCCTGCTTTACTTAAAGGTGGTTAATACTTACAAATTTTCAACTACTTGTCAACCCTAAAAGGCCTTGGAGGACAACTCCTTCCTCCTGCCCGATTTTATCCCCTCTTCTTCATCATCTCGGCGATCAGATCAATAAAACCCACCGGGCGGTAACCCGTCATCCCTCCGTCCACGACCAGGGTCGTCCCATTGATGTAACTGGCATCATCCGAAGCTAAAAACAGGGCAACCTGCACGACCTCTTCAGGTTTCCCCAGCCTCTTGAGGGGAACCTGTTGAGTTAATCCGGAGACAAGAATCTCCTTGTTGAGGATGGGTGTGTTCATCCCTCCTGCAATGAACCCAGGGGCAATGGCATTGACAGTAACATGATGCTTGCTCCATTCGTAGGCCAGGACTCGGGTCAGCGTCATCACCCCGGCCTTGCTGACAGAGTAAGGGAGAAATCCTTGCTCACCGAGGAAACCCCCCACAGAGGAGATATTGATGATCTTTCCTCCTCCCTGCTCGATCATCTTCTTGCCTACGGCCTGACAGCAGAGAAAAACCCCTTTTAGGTTGACATCAATCACCTGATCCCAGCCCTCCTCTTTAATCTTCTCCGCTTCGAGGATGAAAGGGTTAACCCCCGCATTGTTGACCAGGATGTCGATCCGACCGAATGAATGGATCGCCTCTTCCACCATCCTCGTCACATCCTGGGATTGAGAGACATCAGCCGCAACAGCCATGGATTTCACTCCGAGGCTTTTGATCTCCTCAGCCACAGCCTTTGCCTTCTCCAGATTTCGTCCATGGACGATAATATCCGCCCCTTCCTTTGCAAATCCAACGGCAAACTCCTTACCGATTCCCCGGGTCGATCCAGTGATCAAAGCGACCTTCCCTTTTAGTT
>DYHU01000247.1 GCA_020724025.1 Syntrophorhabdus sp.
AGAAAATACCTATTGATTTCAACGATTTTTAAACAAAAAATCCCCAGAATTTGTTTGACAAAATCGATTAGCAAGTATAGGATTTTAAGAAATTACAGCCTGCAGTTCAATCGTTATGTGTATAATATATAAAGGAGCTAAAGGTGCGTTATTATTTTGATTGGGATCCCAATAAGGCAAAAGCAAATCGAAAAAAACATGGGATTGTTTTTGAGCAGGCATCCACTATTTTTCTTGATCCAAGAATGATAGCCGTCTTCGACACTGAGCATAGCGAACATGAAGACCGATGGGCTACAATTGGACTTGATAGTAATGGTATTTTGTTGGTTGTAGTACATACTTTCCGGCAGTTAGATGCCGACTGTTGCAGAATTAGGATTATTTCTGCCCGTAAGGCAACCAGAAAAGAGTCAAGACAGTATCAGGAGGAAAACAAATGAAAAAAGAATATGATTTTTCCAAAGGAGAGAGAGGCAAGTTTTATCGTCCAGATGCAGAATTGTATCTACCTATTTACATCGAGCCGGACATGATGGATGTGCTAAGAAAATTCTCAAAGAAAAAAGGCGTTGAGGTTGCTACAATAGTAAATGAGTGGATAAAAAAAGACATATCCATAGTAGAGACAATAACAAAATAACACATAACCCTTGGGCATCGAGAAACGGGGACATCCTATAATGTTCCTGTCAAAAGGCGTGAGAAGACAAATAGTTAATCAAGCGACTTTCTATGAAACGAAACCTCTCCTCCTTGGGTTTGAAGCACGAGCCCGCCTCTTGTAACATCCTGGCTACCAAAGACGAAAATATCCCTGAGATTGAAATGGTTTTTCAGTTTAAGGATATTTCCGTTTCTCTGACCCTTCAGCGTTGAGATATCCTTTGGATGGCAGACGAAAAAAGGTTTAGATCCATTCGGATGATTCCGGAGCAGGTATTGTGCCATATCATAAAAGATGGCTGAATCGACAAGTTGATGTAGGGCAGGATGAAAGGGTCCGGCCAAGAGATGTTTTTCTAACTCTTTTGTTGTCTGAAGACCCATCCGTGCAACAGGGATGGAAACTCTCTCCAGTCTGAGAATACTTTTTTTGAGCCATTCAACTGCCTCATCCATCGTCAGAGGAGAATATTCTCCCGATTTCCAGAGTTTTTCAAGTGAAGCGCCTTTGAACACCAGCGTTGGATGGATTCTGACGAAATCGGGTTTGAGGCCAATGATCTGATCAAGGGACCGCAAAAAATAGTCGCAGGTGTCACCCGGAAGGCCAATCATCAGGTGAACACCCACCTCAAATCCCCAATGTCTTAATCGTAAAATAGCAGTGGCAGAGTCTTCTGCACGATGGCCCCTCTTCGATAGGATGAGGACCTCATCCACCATCGACTGTGCCCCGATCTCAACGGTCTTCACTCCGTACTCTTTAAGTATTGTAAGGGTCCTTTCATTCAAGACATCGGGCCGGGTGGAGATACGAATTGAGTTGATCCGGTTTGAAGAAAGAAAGGGTTGGATCTCTTTCAGATAAGAGAGCTGGTCTTCCTGACCCATCGCCGTAAAGCTCCCCCCATAGAAGGCAGCCTGTTTTTCTCTTTCCCCTTGGTGAGAAGAAAAATGGTGCAGAGAACCTTCGATGAACTCCCGGACCGATTGGGGAGAAGGAACCTCTTTGGCTGTCGCCTTCTGATTGCAGAAGAGACAGCGCTCGCGACAACCCAGATGGGGAAGAAAAATGGGGATGATCAACGGAGTCATACTTTAAATCCTAAATCCCTGCCCCGTCAGAACGGGGCGAATATCGAAACTCTATTCGTTTTGGTCATTGGTATTTTGGTCATTCGGATTTGTTTCGGATTGATCCCTGCGGGATGCTTCGCCCGTGTTTTTAATTTCGAATTTCCCCAGAGCGTTCCGGGCGGCTTCCTGCTCGGCCTGTTTCTTGCTTCTTCCCCACCCCGTCCCCTTGATCTCTCCTCCAATCATCACCGAGGCCTGGAACTGCTTTTCATGTTCGGGCCCCGACTCCTTCAGGACATGATATTGGGGAGTGAGTCCAATGGCCTTCTGGGCAAATTTTTGAAGAAGGCTTTTATAATCATTAGAGAGGAGCGAAAAGTTATCCGATCCAAGATAAGGTTCAATATGGTTCCGGACGATCTCCAGGGCCTGATCAAATCCGGAATCCATGTAGATGGCTCCGATCACGGCTTCATAGGCATTGGCCAGAATGGAGGCTTTTTTCGCCCCGCCATCCAGGATCTCGCTCTTCCCAAAAAGGAGATATTGATCCAATCGAAGTTGTTTTGAAAAAAAGGCCAGAGAGCTTCGTTTGACAAGATGGGATCTCCACATGGAGAGCGTGCCTTCCTGGGCCTCCGGAAATTCCTTAAGAAGAAGGTGGCTCACGGCAAGGTTGAGAACCGCATCGCCAAGGTATTCGAGGACTTCATTCGAAACCTTGTTCGAAGTGTTGGTCTGGTGGATGAAGGACTTATGGGTGAGCGCCCGATCCAGCCACACGGTCTCTTTAAATTGATAACCCAACCGTTCTTCCAGTTCCCTTAAATAGACCAGCCTCTCCTCATCCATGCAAATCCTCCGCTACTTTGCCGATCACTCCCCGATCGTTCCATTCCGTTGCAACGACCCTCTGTTCTTGATTAGCCAGATTTAAATCATCTCCACCCAGAAGAAGAACGGGGATGTAATTCCTCGAAAGGCCTCTCCATCTCCCTGACCCTTTCTCTCTTCGATCTTCCACTAAAACGCTCAACTCCTGATGGAGAAACCGATGGTAGAAAGACCGCCTTTTCTGTCTTGCCAGTTCCCTCATCGCCCCTGCCCTCTGCTTGCTCTCTCTCCCACCTGTCTGTTGGTCCAGTTGGGCCGCAACCGTCCCCTTTCTTTTTGAAAAGGGAAAGACATGGAGATAGGAAATGGGAAGGGACTCAATTAATTGGTAAGTGTTTTCGAATCTCTCTTCGGTCTCTCCGGGAAACCCAATGATCACATCCGCACCGATCGAGACCTCCGGAATGCTTCGGTGCAATTCCTTAATAAGGTCATTAAGGAGGAAACGGTCATAATTTCTGTTCATCCTCTTCAGGATGTCATCGTCTCCGCTCTGGATGGGGATGTGGAGGTGGGAGCATACCTTTTTGGACTGCGACAGGATGGAGATGAGGCCGGGTGAGAAATCGAGAGGTTCAATCGAACTGAGTCGAATCCGATGGGGGGTATCTTCGATCTCGATCCGTCGAAGTAATCCTTCCATGGAGAAGGATGGCTCAAGGTCCCATCCATAGGAACCGATGTGAATGCCGGTAAGTACGGCCTCCTTAAAGCCTCTCTCTTTCAGAACCCTGAGACGCTCGACGACCCTCTCCGGAGGGAGGCTCCTCGAAGGCCCTCTCGCATAGGGGACGATGCAGTAAGAGCATCGGGCATCGCATCCATCCTGAATCTTGAGAAAGGCCCGTGTGTGGCGACGAAACGTGTGGACAGGAGTCTCTGAAAAGGTCCTTTCTTTCTGGATATCGCTTACCTGGACCAATGGAAATACGTTTTTCTCCATGAGCGGAAGAAGGTCGGGAATCTGACTCTTTTCTCTATTTCCAAGGAGATACCCGACTCCCTCCATTTGAGCAAATGCTTCCGGCGACACCTGTGAGTAACATCCGGTCACGATGATGAATGAATCCGGATTGTTTCGAAGGACTTTTCTGACCATCTGCCTCGAGTCAAAGTCAGCCCGGTGGGTAACCGTACAGGTATTGATAATCGTGATATCTGCCCCGGTTCCAAAGGAAACGAGTCGATAACCCCTCTCCTCCAGGGCAGCCATAAGGGCCTCCGATTCATACTGGTTCACTTTACACCCGAGCGTGGCAATGGCAATCGTTTTCATCATAATATTAAAATGTTGGTAACACTATAGCGCTTTGTAAAACCGTTCATATGGGACACCGGTCAGGGAGGTTTAAAAAGTTTTAGAGCGTAACCTCTCGCCGGGTTATTCAGATGGCTCCAAAAGGATGGCTGTGTCCTGTTCACTCTCTTCATTTCCATACGATAAAATATGAAAGACCGCATTCTAAAACTTTGGAAGCATCTCTGACCGGTGTCCCATCTCATTTCAAAGATCTAAAGTGCTACTTAAAGTTTAATCAGTCTGATATTCCCCCAGGCTCCCATCTTCTCTCCGATGATGATCAATACCCCCGATACCCCTTCGATCTCTTTTCCTCTCTCCAATCCCCGCTCGACGTCCTTCTTCTCCCGGACGATATTTCCAACAGCGGTGGCCGCCGCATCGGCAAGGGCTGCGGATTTTGAGAGGACGCAGACCGCATCCGCTTTTCCAAAACTGAGGGAGTGGCCAACCGTTCCTGAAGAAGTACAGACGCCAAGGGGGGTCTCTCCAGGCTCGATCATGATTCCTATCTCCAGGCTGAGCGGAGAAAGGCCTGCATAGATTCCGATGATCCGCTCCTTAGAAGTGGCAAGATAAATGTCCCCACCGTTTTCAACGATCACCTCGCTTGAGAGTCGGAGCAGATCCTTTGAAACCGACTGGGCCATGGCTCCGGCCACGGCTGCCATCGGGCCGACCCCGGCTAAACCGGAGGTCCGAATCATTTCCCGGATGATTTCCGGGACGTGAGAGACCTCTTCGACAGGGATGAGGCTTCTCTCGAAGTCAGGATTTATGGCGATATAGGTTTCGAGTTGGTTTCGGTATTTAAGCACCGACTCCTTCGCCTCACGGGACAGATCCTTCTCTGCCCGGATAAGGAGGTCGGTCTCCTTGACGATGACCTCGAATTGAACAAGGTCATCCGTCTTGACTAAATTCCGGTAGGTCCGTTTTTCAAACGCCATCCTGATGAGTGAACCTCTTTTCCAATAAACCTTATTATATTACTCAAAAATATTTGGTGTCAATTTACCTATGCATCATGAATAAAAACCCTTTCCTTTTCGTCAAAATAGACAAAAAAGAAATAAGGTGCTAAAATATATTAAGTGGGTGGAGATGATGAAAAAAATATTATTTATCCTATTGATTTTAATAACTTTTTTGCTCATATCAGGTGTTGCCTCGGCCAGGGATAGATATCCCTATCATCACCGCCACCCTTATCGCTCCGAAATTTATATCAGTCCCCCTGCCATATGGATAGCTCCTCCTGTCTATTACCGGCCATATTACTCCCCTTACCGAGACTATCCTCCTACTCCCTATGGCTATCGGGTCTGGGTTCCTGGCTACTGGGAGGAGAGATGGACCCCTTATGGATGGGAAAAGGTCTGGGTTCCAGGCTATTGGCGATATGAATATTAAGGGCCAAATTCTATAAATTTTCAATAAAAACATAATGTTATAGTCGCTACCTGCATGCCTGATTAGAATTAGGATCTTGCCATATTCTGCTCCCTATCATATATAAATGTACATCTGACATCCTTCCTTGATAAATTCCGGCCAAATTAAAAAATTAATTAAAAACCCACAAAAACCCACAAAAAAATATGTTACGTAAAAATCATTTGTGCACATGTGGGAAACGATTTGTGGACATT
>DYHU01000248.1 GCA_020724025.1 Syntrophorhabdus sp.
TCAGATTAATGAGCCGGACTTCTGTGGCATTCATCTTCTTTTCACCCCCACCCCCGCCTGCCAAAGAATTTGTTCGGCGGGCAGGCTCACCCTCCCCCATCGATGGGGAGGGTAATTAAGGGTGGCAAATTAAAATGTTTTATAAACTCTTTCTCTACAATTTAAAAGCGGTTCCGCTTCCTCCTGCAAAGACCTTGTTCACGATGTAGGTCCCAATAGCAACAAGTAAGATGGCAACTACACCCAGGGCGGCTCCGGGTCCTCTACCAACCGCACTCTGCATATAGATATAGATCCCATAAGAAAGCGGCCCATATTCCATCCGGGGAACGAGCATGATCGTAGAGGACAATTCCACCGATGAAGTGATGAAAGCCAGAAGCCCCCCGGCGATTAATCCCCCGGTCATCAGTGGGAAGGTGATCTTAAAAAAAGTCCTCTTCCGGTTTGCTCCTAAATTCAAAGCGGACTCTTCCAAAGAGATGTGAATCTGTTGCATGGCAGCATAGCAGGACCTCAATGCATACGGAAGCCTTCTTGCCGCATAGGCAATAACCAGGATAATCCATAGAGAGGTTAAGGGTTGATGAATGAAGGGCAGATTGGTCCCATGAAAAACCCTCAGATAACCCGTGGCCAGAACAACTCCGGGAATGGCCAGGGGCATCATGGCGATTGCATCGAGAAGCCCTTTTCCCCAGACCCTTCCACGGATCAATAGAAAGGCGATCACCGATCCCAAGAGGACACTGATGCCGGCTGCCAGAAGGCAGTAAAGAAGCGTGTTCCTGACAAAATGGGGAGTCCTATAAAAAATTTCAACATAGTTGCTCAAGGTGTAGGATTTTGGAAGGATGGAGAAACTCCAGACCTTGGCAAAGGAAAGCAGGATGATTCCCAGGTGGGGGATGAGGCTGATGCCCAGGACAAAAAAGGAGAAGGCCCAGACAAAACCTAATTTCCATCCTCCGATCTTCTTTGAAATCGGGGTTCCAGTGCCTCCCCGTTGAACCATGGCATATTCAGAACGGCTTAAATATTTCATGGCCAGCCAGAGGGAGAGAAAGGAAAGAATCACCATGATCACACAGATCACATATCCTGCCTTGTCTTCTATCCCGATGGTCGTCACCCGGAGGTAGGCCTGCGGGGCAAGCATCTTGGTATAATTCAGAATGAGAGGAGTGGCCAGATCATCGATCACCTTGATGAAGACCAGAAGGGCCCCGGCGACAAACCCGGGCATCATCAACGGCAGGGTTACCCTTCGAAAGAGGCGCAGGCCATGGGCGCCCATATTCTGAGCCATCTCCTCCAGCGAAGGGTCCACATTGGCTAAAGAGGCAGAGGCATTGAGAAAGATGAAAGGAAAATAGTGAAGGGTTTGAACGATGATCACACCCCTTAACCCCTCCATGAAAGGGATCGAGGTGCCAAACCATTCAAGAAGGAGAAGATTGACCACACCACTTCGGCCGAGGACGAGCTGGAGTGCTACGGCACCCACATAGGGCGGCAACACCAAAGGAAGGACGCCCAGGGTTTGAATGAGCATTCTTCCTTTAAAGTCGTATTTGATCGTGAAAAAGGCTAAAGGCAGGCTGATCAGGCTGCCGAAGATGACCGCCATGAGTCCTGCGGTGAGGCTGTTGAGAAAGGACTCCTTAAAAAGGGCCCTCTCAAAAAAATTGACAAAATGGCTGAGAGAGAGGTGATCCCCCTCGGTGAAAGCAACATAAAGGACTCGAATCAGCGGGTAAAGGATGAAGATGAAGAGAAGCGCTAACAGGATGAGAAAGATGAAGGACTGGGAAAGGTCGATGTCTTTAAGTTTATCCTTAATCGGTTTCAATAATTTTCATCCATCCATAGAAATTCCAAGCAACAAAACCCAATTAACTAAAATTGAGGAGCTTGTAAAAAGTCATTTTGTGTCATTCCTGCCCCGATCTCCATCGGGATAAACTCCAGCAGGAATCCAGGATTTCCTGTGAAAACAGGAATCCAGTTCTTAATTGTTTCCTGCCTTCGCAAGGACGGAGTCTGGATTCCCGTTTTCACGGGAATGACGACTTTTTACGAAACCAACAAAATTGGAATTTGGATATTGGAATTTCTCTTTTACATTGTTTCCATTGCTTTTAGGGCCAGCTCTTTGGCCTTTGAATAATTGGCCTTGGCTGTTGCATCCCACTCGGTCTCCAGTTTGGCTCTGGCCTCGGTTTTTTCCTTTCCCCTAAAGGCCTTGTTGTAATCTTTATCCTTGGCCTGGGCCTCGGATACAGGGACCTTGGTTGCCAGAGAACGCGCCTCGGCAACCATGGCGGTGGCCCTGGTCACATCCTTCTTCTTTTTCTTCCCCTCTTCAATGGCCTTCTCCGCTTTATAAATCGCCCCCCATGCCTCTTTCAATTCACTCAGTCTAAAGGTGATGATTTGATCGAAGAGGGGATTGACAACGCCGTATCTCAATGAGGAAAGCTCCGAATTAAAGTCCAGTCCGCCCAATTTCATCTTAAAAGGATTCGGATATCCCGCAGGGGCCTTGGCATATAGCTCGGGGATGACCGGAAGTCTCCCGATATCCGGTTTAAAAAGAAGCATCTGTCCTTCTTCGCTGAGGAGGTAGTTGACAAATCTTTTTGCATTTTCGGAGTTGGGTCCGCCCTTCACGATACCCACATTGGCAGGGACAATCGGTGTGAGCGAGGGATAAGCGAAATCCACAGGGAAACCACTGGCAATGGCTGAGAGTCCGAAAAAGTCGATGACAATCCCTATACCGTATTGCCCGTTATTCACCCCTTCCGGCACACCGAAACTCCTCTCTGTTACCACTGCCATATTCCCTCCCATATTGAGCAGAAGGGCCCAGCCTTTCTCCCATCCATAGGCTTGGAGGATGGATTCGACCGTCAAATGGGTTGTTCCGCTTCTTGAAGGGGCTGAAATGGAGAGATGTCCAAAATAGCTGGAGTCGATCAGGTCTGTCCATTCCTTTGGCGATTTCAATTTATGAGCCTGAAGATAGGGTTTGTTCCACATCATTCCGTATCCGGAGAGGGCAAACCCGAAAAAGAAACTATCGGGATCATGAACCGGGAAAGTCCCAACCTTAGCAGGGATCTTCGAAGCGATCTCTTTGGGCAGGTCATGCTTGGCTAATAACTTATCTGTCTTCAACACCTGAAAAGCATCCACTGCACTGGCCCACATGATGTCGGCATCTGGTTTCGATGCCGTCTCCCGGATATAGGTAACCCCCTGTGTGGTCGGTTTCTGCTGGACGACCACCGTCACTCCGGGAAATTTCGCTTCAAAAGCTTTTTTATAGGCCTCGAAAAGCTCTTTTGGAAAAGAAGTGACAACAACCACCTCTTTGGTCTGGGCCCCAACCATTGAGGCAGCGGAAACAAATAAAATCAGAGACATGACGATGAGCAGAGTTTTTTTCATGGTCATTCCTCCCCCATATTAGAATTCTATTTCGAAAAACCTGTGAGATACTCTTTCAACAGCATCTCGTTTCTGTGCTGGGCCTTCTGCATCTCGGCGAGGGCCACATTTTCAAAAGGCTGCTTTCTCCCTTTGCTCCTCAAGCGGGTGATCTCCTCATCGAGATAGCGGATCGTGTTGCCCGTCGCTTCTGCCATGGAGGAGATCGATTCCTGAGCCTTCTCAAATGTTTCTTTATCGAGATAGGCCCGGTTCAAGAGATGGAACCGCTCAAAGAATTTTTTGAACTTCTCCAACTCTTCTTTCTTCCCCTTCTTCTTTGAATCTAACTTCTTCGCCACCTCTAAAAATTTGTCCGTGTCCATAACGGCCTCCTATTATTTGGGGGACTATTCCTTATTCTTTTTCTTCTGAGTTTTTAATTCGACCTTTAATTTAAATCTATGAAAACAGACCCTGTTTGTCAATGCCTTTATGTTGGAATAATCGATCGATTGCCTTATTTTAAGCAGCATGACGAAAAACCATCATCTGCCTTTATCTTTTAATCCCCTCTTGAATCAACATCCTTCCTTGGGCCAAAAAAATTTATTTAATTTCAATGAGTTACAAATTTAAAACTTGGCCAGCCAAATGACAACGGATGGCATGTTATTTGCTTTTACCTCGTCTTTAATACGACGAGGTATTGGAATGACAAAGGCGTCTCTTTGGAAACCAAGGGACGCCTTTTTTAAATTCTAATGCCCCTCACCCTTTCCCTCTCCCCAACAGGGAGAGGGGAGGAGGAGAGAAAAAAGGAGGAGAAGATGGAAAAGGACAAAGAAAATGTATTGAAGATGGCGAAGGAGAATGATGTGAAATTCATCCGGCTCTGGTTCACGGACATTCTGGGCTTTCTGAAGGGATTTGCGATCACGATCGATGAACTGGAAGGCGCCCTTGAAGAAGGAATGGGATTCGATGGCTCCTCCATTCAGGGTTATGCCCGCATTGATGAGAGCGATATGATCGCCAAGCCTGATCCAAAGACCTTTCAGATCCTTCCCTGGAGGCCGAAAGAGAATGCCGTGGCCAGGATGTTTGCAGATATTTATGAACCGGACGGAACCCCATACAAAGGGGATCCTCGATGGGTATTAAAAAGAAACCTTAAAAAGGCTCAAGATCTTGGCTATACGCTCTATGTCGGTCCTGAGCTGGAGTATTTCTATTTTAAAAACTGTGATGGGAAACCAGAAGGATTGGATAGGGGTGGTTACTTCGATCTCACCCCGCTCGATGTTGCAACAGAACTGAGGCGTGAAACGATCCTCACATTAGAAGCGCTCGGGATCAAAGTGGAATACAGCCATCATGAAGTGGCACCCAGCCAGCATGAGATCGACCTCCGCTACACCGATGCCCTGACCATGGCAGACAATTCCATGACTTACCGACTCGTCGTTAAGGAAATCGCTTTGAAGCACGGTGTCTATGCGACCTTCATGCCCAAACCGATTTTTGGGCAGAATGGGAGTGGCATGCATACCCATCAATCCCTTTTCCAAGGAGACAAAAATGCCTTCTTCGATCCAAAAGATGAATTCCATCTCTCCAAGATTGCCAAGTCTTACATGGCCGGGATTTTGAAACACTCCAAGGAAATTACTTCCATCACCTCCCAATGGGTCAACTCTTACAAAAGGCTTGTCCCGGGTTACGAAGCGCCGGTCTATATTTCATGGGCTCGCAGGAATCGATCGGCACTCGTTCGGGTTCCCATGTATAAGCCGGGAAAAGAGAAAGCCACACGGATGGAATTCCGTTCACCTGATCCTGCCTGCAATCCCTATCTGGCATTCGCTGTAATGCTGGCGGCGGGTTTGAAGGGGATTGAGAAGGGGTATGAACTTCCTCCGCCGGTCGAAGAGGATATTTTTGAGATGTCCGAGGAAAGCAGGAAGAGACACGGGATCGAATCCCTCCCGGGAAATTTACTTGAAGCGATTCAATTGACGGAGAAAAGCGAATTGGTCAAAGAAACATTGGGCGATCACGTCTTCCAGAAATTTATTGAGAACAAGAAGATCGAATGGGATCAGTACAGGACCCATGTCTCGCAGTTCGAATTGGAGAAGTATCT
>DYHU01000249.1:0-3072 GCA_020724025.1 Syntrophorhabdus sp.
CTTGACAATTTTGTGAAAGATATTATCTATTTAAGCGGAGGTGGTCTTTCATGCCCACTTATGCCTACCGGGCCGTTGATCCGGGTAAGAGTTGTGAACGCTGCCGTCAGGGTTTTGAGATAATCCAGAGGATCATTGAGCCTGCCCTGATCAAATGCCCTCATTGTAAGAATCCGATCTCCCGGGTTCTTTTCGCCCCTGCAGTGGTGATCAAGGGAAGTCCCATGACTGAAACAGACCGGAAGATCAAGGAGTATGAAAAAGAGGGAAAGTGGAGCCACGCCGCTGAACTCGCTGATAAAGAGGCAGAAAAGACGAAGAAAGAAGATCTCAAGGTCCGTGCCCTCGAGAATTACAAGAAAGCAGGATATGATTTTGATAAACACGATACTTAACCTCTCTTACTAAGAAGTCCATAATTGAGAAGACATATTCTTCCATGATATCCCCGAACCCAACGCTGTTCGCATAAGCCGTTCGTGTCTATACAATTATGGACCGATTGATAATTGACTAACTTTTCTTAGTGGCATATAAGTTTTGAATGTATAGCAAAGGAGACCTTATGGACAGGACTGTGGTTACAATCAAGGGTCAGGTGGTGATTCCGGTCAAGCTGCGTCGGAAGTTGAGGATCAAGAAAGGAACTCATGTTTCTATTTTTGAAAGAAATGGGGAAATCATTCTAAAACCCATCACGGATGAATACATCCATTGTATGGCTGGGATGACCGGCACAAAGGGAAAGCTCCTGAAAGCCCTAAGGGAAGAAAAGGCAAGTGGAGGGAGAAGTAAAGATTCTTTGGATCGCTTAAACACCATCCCTTGACACTTTTGTTTGCAACCCATTAATGTTACAAAAATTGAGCGATTCTTAATACTATTTTTAAAGATAAACCCTTCTGGATTCCCGTTTTCACGGGAATGACATTTTCGTTCAGTGGTCGATAGTCGTCATTCCTGCCCCGTAACAAAGTACGGGATAAACTCCAGCAGGAATCCAGTATCTTTTGTGTAATTAATAACGAAAAACCGTTCAATTTAGATGTTACAAAAACCTTTTTCCTCGGCGCGCTATGTTCGGCAAACTCCTTTTCCTCTTTATCGTCACTCCGATGGCGGAGCTCCTGCTTCTCATCGAGATTGGAAAGGCCATCGGAACCCTTGAAGTTATCCTGCTCACGATTGTCACCGGTATTGCGGGGGCGGCGTTGGCAAAATCTCAGGGCCTCTCCGTTCTAAGAAAGATGCAACAGGAGATGGCTGAGGGAAGGATGCCCGCCTCCAACCTGATCGATGGAGTCATGATCCTCGTCGGAGGAATTCTCCTTCTCACCCCGGGAGTCCTGACCGATCTGTTCGGTCTGCTCCTCCTCATCCCGTGGACGCGGGTCCTGATAAAGAAGATACTGATGAAATGGATGATTCATAAAATCGATAAGGGCCAGATTCACATCCACATCGACCATCACCTATGATCACGCTCAACCATGTTCAGAAACAGTTCGGAAGCAGGGTCCTCTTCAGGGACTGCTCCCTTCAAATCGGGGCCAGAGATCGGATTGGCCTGATCGGCCCCAATGGCTCCGGTAAAACGACCCTCTTCAGAATGATCCTCGGAGAGGAATCGATTGACGGAGGAGAGATTCTCGTCGCGAAGGGAGTCAAAATGGGCTACCTCCCCCAGGAGGTGATCTCTTTTAAGGGAGATACGGTCCTGGGTGAGGTTTTAAAAAGTGTATCAACGATCACCTCCCTTCAGGACAAAATGAAGATCCTGGAGGAAGAACTCTCTTCGATCGACGACCCGAAAGCTCAGGAGAAACTGGCAAAGGAGTATGGAAAGCTCCATGAGCGATATACCCTCCTCGGAGGATATGGCCTGGAGGCCGAGGCAAAGCAGATCCTCAATGGATTGGGTTTCCGGGAGAGGGATTTCAACCGGCTGACCGATGAACTGAGCGGTGGCTGGCTGATGCGAATCGCCCTTTCGAAAATCCTTCTTCAGTCTCCTGACCTTCTTCTCCTCGACGAGCCGACCAATCACCTCGACCTCGAATCCCTCATCTGGCTTGAAAATTTCCTGGCCAACTACCCGGGGGCCATGGTCATTGTCTCGCACGACCGGGTCTTTCTCAACCACCTCATCGATCGAATTTCGGAGATCGAGGGTGAAAAGATCGACCTCTATTATGGCGACTACGACCGCTATTTGGAGGAGAAGGAGAACCGCCGAGAGATCCTTGAGGCGACCTACAAGACCCAGCAGAGGAAGATCGAGCAGACCGAAAGGTTTATTGAGCGATTTCGAGCCAAGAACACAAAATCGAGTCAGGTCCAGAGCCGGATCAAGATGCTCGAAAAGATAGAACGGATCGAACTGCCCAAAGAGAGGAGAGAGATCCGATTCGAGTTCCCTGCTCCAAAAAGAAGCGGTCACCGGGTCATCGAAGTGAAGAATCTTCATAAGAATTACGGAGAGACCGCGGTCTATCAGGGGATCAACCTCACCCTCTTCCGGGGAGACAAGGTCGCCCTGGTCGGCCCCAATGGCGCGGGCAAATCCACCCTGTTAAAAATATTGGCCGGCGTTCTCGATTATGAGAAAGGCCAGGTCGTTGCCGGAATGGATGTGACTCGCGCCTACTTTGCCCAGCATCAGTTCGACCTCCTCCGTCCCGAACATACCGTTTATGAGGAACTCCTCTCCATTGCCACGGATGAGAGCCAGACTCAACTTCGGACCCTCCTGGGAACCTTTCTCTTCAGCGGGGATGAGATCGAAAAGAAGGTCTCCGTTCTGAGCGGCGGCGAGAAGAGCCGTCTGGTCCTTGCAAAGATGCTCCTCAAACCTGCCAACCTCCTTCTCCTCGATGAGCCCACCAGCCACCTTGATATTGCATCGAGAAATGTGCTGGAGATGGCTTTGAAACAGTTTCAGGGAACGATCTGTCTGATCACCCACGACCGCCATCTCATCAATCAGATTGCCAGCAAGGTGATCGAGATCGACCAGGGGGCTCCGAATGTCTATCTGGGAAATTATGATGACTACCTCTATAAAAAGCAGCA
>DYHU01000249.1:3172-5565 GCA_020724025.1 Syntrophorhabdus sp.
GGCAAAGGAGGAGAGGCGAAAGAGGGCTCAGGAGATGGACCAATTCCGGAAACAGCTCTCCGGCCTCGAAAAGAGATTTCAAGATGTTGAAAAATCTTTACATGACGCCACCCAAAAACTCGATCATCTTAATCAAAGACTTTCAGACCCCAATCTCTATTTGAATCAGAAAGAGACTTACGAAACGGTCCAAGCCCATAAGCAGATCAGGGGGCAGGTCAGGCAGCTCACCCAGCTCTGGGAATTCCTCGCCCTGGAACTGGAAGAGATAAAGATGATGAATGTTATGTCTGATGTTAAAAAGTAATATCCAAAATTTAAAACCATCCAAAACTTAGTGGTCTCGTAAAAAGTCTCTTCAGTCCTAGTTTTGTCATTCCGGCGAAAGCCGGAATCCAGTGTTTTCAATTGGTTAATAATTCCCTGGACTCCGGTTTTCACCGGAGTGACAACTTTTTACGAGTTTTTCAAAACTTAGAAATCTGGTTTGCATCTTAAAGGATTTTCATATTATGGATCTGGCCTGACGATTTCGGAAATCCTCGACTCCTGAAGCATGCCGAAATGATCCTATATCGAAACCTCTTTTCTATCGATAATTTGAGTTGACACGCTCATCTTATCGCGATAAAATGAGCCCATGAACTCAAAAGATTATATCCCAAGATGGGTGGAGGAATATGCCTTTGACGAGAGTCTGACCGGCAGTCATATGGTCTTTCTGGCTGGCCCAAGGCAGGTTGGAAAGACAAGGCTTGCCAAACACTGGTTGGAGAAAAAGGGATGCTCCCCCCTCTATTTCAACTGGGATGATATCTCGACACGAAAGGCTTATGTCACCAATAACCGCTTTTTTGAATCCCCTGCTAGGTCTCTTGGCATTCGGGACCCATGGATTGTCTTTGACGAGATTCATAAGCGTAACCGTTGGAGGGACATCTTAAAGGGGGTTTACGATGTTTTTGGAGATGAGTTCCGATTTCTGATTACAGGAAGTGCACGTCTGGATATTTTCCGCCGTTCTGGCGATTCCCTTGTGGGAAGATACAATCTCTTCCATATGATGCCTTTTAACATTGGTGAAATTGCCGGCCTTCGGAAAGGAGTCTCTTTTTTAGCAGAGAAATCGCCTCATAAACTTTCAAAAACTTTTGAAGAACAGGTTTCAAACAAGATTTCCGCTTCGGTGGAGGAGGCCTATCAACATCTCTGGCGGTATGGGCCCTTTCCTGAACCCTTTCTGAAACAGAATGAGCGGTTTAGCCGGAAGTGGCACCAGGATTATTTGAGTCTGGTCATTCATGAAGAACTCAAAGACATCACCAAAATCGTGGAACTTGATAAGGTAGAGAATCTTCTCTTTCTGATGCCCTCAAGGATCATGGCGCCCCTATCCATGGCGAATCTGGCAGGAGAGCTTGAAGTCGCGCACACAACCGTCAAGGTCTGGCTGGAGCAGTTGAAGAGGCTCTATCTGTTATTTCCAGTGGCACCCTGGGCTAAAAAGGTGTCGAGAGGTCTTAGGCGAGAGAAAAAATGGTATTTTCTCGACTGGTTCTATGTCCCCGAGGAGCCAGGAAGGCTTGAGAATATGGTAGCTACCTATCTCTATAGGGTCTGTCTGACTTTGACAGATATGGGTCTGGGAAATTACCAATTATATTATCTCCGAACCCTCGATAAGCAGGAGATCGATTTCATCGTTGAGGCTGATAGAAAGCCCATCTTGGCTGTGGAAGTTAAATTAAACGACACTCAATTATCCAGGACTCTTCAGAACCGTCATAAATGGTTTCCTGACAGCCCCACGCTTGGGGTTCAAGTTGTTAATCAGCGGGGGATACTTCAGAAGTACCCGAACCATACCTGGGCTATGAGTGTTGAGAGGTTTCTGGCCCTTTTAACCTGATGAATGAAATCATTTTAAAAGGATACAGCCCTGGAGCCATCGGTCGAATGGCAGAGCTTCATGGAACCTATTATCACCGGAACTGGGGGTTCGGGCTCTTCTTTGAAGCCAGAGTGGCAACGGAATTATCTGAGTTTCTCCGCCGATGGGATGAGTCACGCGATGGCTTCTGGGTCCTCTGTAAAAGCGGCCAGGTTGAAGGCGGGATTGCGATCGATGGAATAAAAGCCGCGACAGAAGGAGCCCACCTCCGATGGTTCATTCTATCACCTGAAGTCAGAGGCCATGGTTTTGGGAATAGATTAATGGAAGAAGCCATCTCCTTCTGTAAAAAGAAAGATTTCAAACGGGTCTACCTCCACACCTTTGAAGGACTTCATCCTGCTCGCCATCTCTATGAGAAGTTCGGGTTTAAGCTGATCTTTCAAAACGAAGGGACCCAATGGGGAACAAAAGTCATCGAACAGAAGTTTGAACTCAATCT
>DYHU01000250.1 GCA_020724025.1 Syntrophorhabdus sp.
GGAAGTTCCCTGAGAAGTTTATTGAACTCCAATTCTTTAAAGAGTCCCCTGAGGCTACCCGGGTCCGGAGAAGAGAGTGCAAAATCCTCTTTCCGGCAGGCGATGGGGACATCGGTCCGGAGGGTGGCAAGCTTGCGGCTGAGCCTTGCCAGTTCCCCATGATTTTCTAACTTCTCTTTCAATTTTTTCTGGGGGACCTGGTCTAAGTGGTTTAAAAGGTTTTCGATTGATCCAAAAGTCTTGATCAATTCGATGGCCGTCTTCTCTCCAATTCCAGGGACGCCAGGGATATTGTCAATGGCATCTCCTGCCAGGCCCATCACCTCTACCACCTGTTCGGGCCTCACACCGAAGCGTTCGATGACCTCCTCCTCCCCAAACCTTTTCTCCTTCATCGTGTCATAGACCTGAATCCGGTCGCCTACCAACTGGAGGAGGTCCTTGTCTCCGGTGATGACCACCACATCGACTTCCGACTCCAAACCTTTTGCCACGGTTCCGATGAGATCATCGGCCTCGTATCCATCCATCTCCAGGGTGGCAATGCGATAACCTTCGATGATCCTCTTGATGTAAGGGATCTGGGGAATAAGTCCCTCCGGCATGGCAGGCCGGTTGGCCTTATATTCCTTAAAGGCCTCGCTCCGGAAGGTAGGCGCCTTCGAATCGAAAACTACGGCAAGATAGTCGGGCCGATGATCTTTGAGCACCTTGAGGAGCATCTGGGTGAAGCCGTAAATAGCATTCGTCGGAAGACCTTTTGAATTGGAGAGGTGGCGGATGGCGTAGAAGGCCCGGTAGATGTAAGAAGAACCATCGATCAGAAAGAGTCGGGGGCGATTGGACATAAGCTTAATACCCGAATTGAGTCAAAAAAATAACTTCCTCCCCCCACGGAGGCCTCCGGCTCAGAAGAGCCTCTGGCTCGGAGAGGGGAGGATTAAGGTGGGGGGGGGAGATCCATGATGTTCACCCCCATCCCAACCTTCCCCCGTCGTAAGGGGGAAGGAAATGAGATAAGAAATCGTATATTTAAATGAATGACGAGACAAATCGGGCGACTGGGCTTTAAGACCGAATTCGTTGATTTGAAAGAGTGACATATTTTTCGCTCAATTAGGGTCATAGTCGAATGGTCGCATCGTCTTATAGCCCTGTTTTTCAAGTTTTGGACTTTCTGACCATAGGACGAAGCGACTATCTGAACTCTTTATACTGGATCAGGAATTATTCGTATAAACTCGGTTTCCGCCGGAATGCTTGGCAATATACATCGTATTATCCGCAGATTTGACAAATTCCTCCAAGTCGAAGTGGTCTCTATATTCGGATAGGCCGATGCTAACCGTTATGTTTTGGAATTCAGCCTGTTCGATGGAAGAACGGATGCGTTCCGCAATGGTCAGAGACTGTTCCATGGAGGCGCCGATGAGGAGGGCGGCAAATTCATCCCCTCCGTAACGATATCCGGAATCGACATTGCTCCGGATGGAATTTCTGACGATCTCACCGATCTTCTTCAACACCCGGTCTCCCTCGAGATGTCCATAGAGATCATTATACCTCTTGAAATTGTCAAGGTCGAACATGACAAGAGAGAGGGAGGTCTTCTGTCGCTTCCCCCGGACCAGTTCGGATTCCAGCGTTTTGAAGAAATGGCGGTGGTTGTAAAGGCCGGTCAGATCATCGGTGATGGAGAGCCGCCGCACCTCCTCCTCCAGTTTTTCCTTTTCCTTCAGGGTGAGGTATTTTTCAAGCGTCTGATTGACGATATGGACCAGATGTTCATTCTCAAAGGGCTTCTTGATGAAGTCAGAGGCGCCTTCCTTGAGGGCCTGGATGGCGTTGTCCAGCGTGGCATAGGCGGTCAGCATGATGATGCATTGAATGGGATTGATCCCCCTGATCCTTCGCAAGGCTTCGGCCCCATCAATGCCGGGAAGGTTAATATCCATCAATATGACATCCGGTTTCTCTTTCTCGGTCTTCCTCACCCCTTCCTCTCCGGTGGATGCCGTGATGACTTCGTATCCTTCATAGCGGAGAAGTTTCTGGATGATTTCCCGGGTATCCGGAGCATCGTCGACGATCAACACCTTGCCTTTACTCTCTTCCCTAACGGACCGATCTTCCATCTTCTTTCTCCTTAAAAGCGGGGAGAGTAAAATAAAAAACAGAGCCTTTTCCGGGCCGGGATTCGACCCAGATCTTTCCTCCATGTTCTTCGATCACCCGTTTGGCAATGGAAAGGCCGAGGCCCGTGCCGCCGTATTTACTCCCTTCGACCTGGTAAAATTCTTCGAAGATCTTCTGAAGTTTATCCTCCGGAATGCCCATCCCGGTGTCCCGGATCTCATGGAGGATTTCATTGTCCCTTTGACTGGCAAAGACCGAAACCTTCCCTCCCTCCGGAGTAAATTTAAAGGCGTTGGAAAGGAGGTTGATAAAGATATCGTGGAGACGATTTCGATCGGCATAGACGAGGAGATCTTCGGGGATATCGACCTGGATGACGAGGTTCTTATCCACCGGCTTCATCTCATGGATATATCCCCCAATCACTTCGGAGAGGGAAATCGGTTCTCGATCGATGTGGAGATGGCCTGATTTGATCCGGGTCAGGTCCAGCATATGATCCATGGTTCCCTGGATCCGGTTGGTGTTTCTCTGGATCGTGAGAAGAGGGGACCTTAAATCATCAGGCACTTTTCCACCTTTTTCGGAGAGGATGAAGTCAATATTGGCTTTAATGGCGGTGAGCGGGGTCTTCAATTCGTGGGAGGCAATCCCAATGAATTTCATCCGGCTCTCATCCGCCTCCTTTAATTCACGGTTGACCATCTCCAGTTCCCGCTTGGCCATCTGAAGGTCTTCAAGCATCTTGAGAGTTACTGTCTTCGTCCGGTTGAGTTCTCTGATGTTCTCCTCCAGCTGATGGGTCCGTTCCTCCACTTTTTTCTCCAGGTCATTTCTGGAGTCCTTCAACTGGAGGGTCATCTGATTGAAGGCTCTGGCAAGATCTCCGATTTCATCTCTGGAGTGAATTTCAACGGCCTGGGACAGATCGCCCTCTGTGATCTTCTCCGTGGCTGAAGCCAGCTCTTCGATAGGTCTCAGAAGAATCCGGGTGAAGATGAGGGTGAGCAAGAATCCAATGCCAACCACCCCTAAGGTGACGAAGAGAATATCCCTCTTCAATTCGAACATCCGCCCATCAAACACTTTAGCATCTAAGTGGCCTTGAAGTTGAGAAGCCTCTCTTCCGAGGAAGAACCATCCGAAGGCGGCAGAGGTGATGAAGACCAGGAAGATCATGGCCGTGAGAAACTTGAGGGTCAGACTGATCCGGAAACGGAAAAAAGATTTAAGAGATGATTTCATATCCAATCCCAAGGGACACTTCCCAATTTTATCATTGGGAAATTATCTTATGCGAAAAATTGGGAAGTGTCCCTTCATAGATGCAGTAAGGTTCCTCTCCCATATAGTCTCCGGAGATTTCATAGGCCCGGGCCCGGCAGCCTCCGCAAACCTTTCGGAACTCACATCGCCCGCATTTTCCCTGATAGCCGTCGAAATTTCGAAGATCCTGGAAGATGTGGGATGACGCCCAGATCTCCGGGAAGGGTTTTTCTCTGACATTTCCGCAGTCCAGTTCGAGATAGCCACAAGGTTGAACCTGCCCCATATGGGAGATAAAGCAGAAGGAGATGCCTCCGAGGCATCCCCGGGTCACCGCATCCAGACCGTGGGTTTGGAAGGTGATCTTTTTTCCCTCTTTTTTTGCCCGCTGTCGGAGGATCCGGTAGTAATGGGGGGCGCAGGTGGCCTTGAGCTGGAGGTTCACCTGTTCGTTCTGTTCGTAAAACCAGTGGAGGGTCTTTTCATAGTCGAGCGCTGAGATCTCCTGATCCTGAAGTTCCTTTCCCCTCCCTGTGGGGACGAGGAGAAAGATATGATGGGCCACGGCGCCGAGGTCAATGGCAAGACGGAGGATCTTTTCGATCAGATGGAGGTTGGCCCTGGTGATCGTCGTATTGATCTGGAACGGAAGGTCCTCTCTTCTGGCGATCTCGATCCCTTTCAGCGATCCCTCAAATGCCCCTTTGACCTTCCGGAAGGCGTCGTGCGTTTCCGCATCAGGGCCGTCCAGGCTGACGCTGATCCTCTGGATCCCGGAGGCCTTCATTGCTTTGACATTCTCTTCGGTGATCAGGGTGCCGTTGGTCGCCATCACCATCCGGAACCCTTTCTTCGTTCCATACCCGGCCAGCTCGAAGATATCGGCCCGGAGAAGCGGTTCTCCGCCGGTGAGGATGATGACGGGTTTGTCGATCGTGGCGATCTCATCCATCACCCTGAAACATTCCTTCGTGGTTAACTCACCCGGATAGGGGCCCCGCTCCGAAGAGGCGCGGCAGTGGACACAGGCGAGATTACAGCTCCGGATCAACTCCCAGGCCACCATCCGTAATGGATGGTCCGTGGTATTGGGTTTATGGTTTTTAACTCCGAACTCCGAACTCATAACTCCGAACTATTTTATTTTTCTGGCTGCTTCTTTGGCGAAATAAGTGAGGATCAGGTCCGCACCTGCTCTTTTGATGGCGATGAGGGACTCCATCATCACCTGATCTCCATCGACCCAGCCCAGTTTCGAGGCCGCCTTGACCATGGCGAACTCTCCGCTCACATTGTAAGCGGCGACCGGAATATTGAAGCTCTGCTTCACGCGATAGATGATATCCAGATAGGGAAGGGCCGGTTTGACCATGATCATATCCGCCCCTTCCTCGATGTCGAGCCGGACCTCTCTCAAAGCCTCATCTCCATTGGCGGGATCCATTTGATAAGATTTTCGATCGCCGAACTGGGGTTTCGATTCTGCGGCCACCCGAAAAGGTCCGTAAAAACTGGATGCATATTTTGCCGCATAGGAAAGAATGGGAACCTCTTCGAATTGATTCTCGTCAAGGATCTTTCGTATGGCTCCTACCCTTCCATCCATCATATCCGAAGGGGCAACGATGTCCGCGCCCGCCTCCGCATGGGAGAGAGCCATTTGGCTTAGAAGTTCAAGGGTTTCATCGTTAAGAACCTTTCCGTTCTTCACCATGCCGCAATGTCCATGACTGGTATATTCGCAGAGACAGACATCGGTGATGACCAGAATTCCATCCACCTTCTCTTTGATCTGCCTGACTGCCCTCTGGATGATCCCGTCCTTCGAGTAGGCTTCGGAACCCAGTTCATCCTTTTTTTCCGGGATCCCGAAAAGGATCACGCCGGGAATTCCCAAAGACCTAACTTCCTTCACCTCTTTCATCAGGAGGTCTATGGATAGCTGAAAATGGCCGGGCATGGATGAGATCGATTTTTCCACCCCTTTGCCGGGACGGACGAAGAGAGGAAGAATAAAATCATCCGGTCTTAAGTGGGTTTCTCGAATGATCTCCCGAAACAACCCATCCTTACGCAACCTTCTTGGCCTGTATTGAGGAAACCGCATAAAACCCCCTTCTCTTTGAAGCCATAAAAACGAATCAGAATCTA
>DYHU01000251.1 GCA_020724025.1 Syntrophorhabdus sp.
TCCTATGTCCCTGAACGGATTCTCACGAACCACCATCTCGGAGAAATGGTGGATACGAGCGATCGGTGGATCGTAGAAAGGACAGGTATCCGGGAACGGAGGATTGCAGGCGGGGAAGAGACCAACGTGACCATGGGCGGAATTGCGCTCGAGCGGGCGATCGAAAACGCAGGGATCAGACGCGAGGAAATTGAATCGCTGGTGGTGGGCACCAACACAACCGAACCGGTATGGCCTTCTGCCGGGGGCCATATTGCAAACCTTCTGGGCCTCCGTAAAGACCTGCCCTTCTTTGATGTGCAGGCGGGATGCACCGGGTTCAATTTCGCCCTTTCCATTGCGGAGATGTCCATCAAGGCCGGACAATACAGAACGGTTGCTGTGGTCGGGACGGACAAACTTTCCGCCATCACAGATTATCAGGACCGCAACACCTGTGTTCTTTTCGGAGATGGCGCCGGCGCCGTCATATTGAAGCGATCCATGAGCGAAGGAATCATCCGTTCTCATCTCGGAGGAAATGCCAGATCCCGCGATCTCCTCATCCTTTCCAAAAAGAACGGCACCGGTAATGGATATATCTGGATGGAGGGGAGAAAGGTCTATACCTTTGCGAAAAGGGCGATGGTCGAAAGCTGTTTTCGTGTCCTTGACCCTTCCGGGACAGCCGGAAAAAACGAACTCCGCGCTCTGTTTGAACAGGTGGCCAAAATCATCCCCCATCAGGCGAATGCTCGGATCATCATGGGCGCTGCCGAGGAACTCGAATCGCGGCTGGAACTCCCTGCCGGAGAGGCAAAAAATAAAATGATTGTGACCATTGAACAGTATGGGAATAACTCCTGCGCCTCCATTCCGCTCGCATTGGATGTATCCCTCCGTACGGGAAAGCTCAGAAAAGGGGATCTTGTTATTTTTGTTGGCTTTGGGGCAGGCCTGACCTATGCCGCAAATCTCGTCAGGTTATAATGGGTGCTACATCCCTCATGATGAATATACCGTCTTAGTGTAGTGCGTCAAAAGGCCCTTTACTTTGTTTGTCATTCCGGGCTTGACCCGGAATCCAGTGTTTCTGAACTGGATTCCCGCTTTCGCGGGAATGACGGCTTCGGAAATAATTCAAGGAAGTGTTAGACGCATTACATTAGCAGGCTATTAATCAAGGAGATGATCTTGACCCGAAAGATCAAGAGATCGGTTTGCCCGTATGACTGTCCGGATGGTTGCGGCCTTCTGGTCGAAGTGGTTGATGGAAAAGCGGTCAAGGTCATTGGCGATCCGGACCATCCCTTTACAAGGTCCACCCTCTGCCCGAAAATGAATCGCTACCAGGACACGGTCCACTCCCTGCTCCGTCTTACACACCCCCTCCTCCGGGTAGGAGAAAAAGGCTCGGGACAGTTTCAACCCATTTCCTGGCAAGAAGCGATTGACCGGATGGCGGACCGCTGGCGAGGCATCATCAAACAGTTTGGAGCAGAAGCCATTCTTCCCTACTCCTATGCCGGGACCATGGGGCTTATCCAGAGGAATGCAGGGCATCCCTTCTTCTTCCGTCTGGGGGCTTCCCGCCTGGAACGCACCATATGTTCCCCTGCCAAGGAAGCGGGCTGGAAAGCGGTGATGGGAAATACCCCTGCCCCTCATCCTGATGAGGTGGCAGAGAGCGATCTGGTGATCTTATGGGGAATCAATGCTGTTGCAACCAACATCCACTTCCTCCATGGTGTGAAAAAGGCCAGGCGAAAAGGATCTCCGGTCTGGCTGATCGATACTTACCAAACCCTTACCTCTTCCGTTGTTGATCAAACCTATATCGTCCGGCCGGGTAGTGATGGGGCTCTCGCCCTGGGCTTGATGCATCTTCTGGTCCGGCACGGTCTCATTGACAACGATTTTTTAGCCGCTCATGTCCAGGGCTTTGAAGAATTGAAGGAGAAGATTCTTCCGGACTTTCCACCCGAAAAAGTGAGCCGCCTGACCGGTCTCCCACCCGAGACTCTTGAATCCATGGCCAGGGCTTATGGCAGGGCAAAGACTCCCTTTATCCGGCTGGGAAGCGGGCTTTCTCGGTATGGAAACGGTGCGATGACCATTCGCACCATTGTCTGTCTGCCTGCCCTTGTCGGAGCTTATGGAAAGAGAGGGGCCGGATGTTTTACCGGCACAAATACGGGAGAAGCCTTTGCCATGAATGAGATCCTGAGAGAAGATTTCATGAAGGGAAATACCCGTATCGTCAACATGAACCGCCTTGGCTGGGCTTTAAATGAGATCCAGGATCCGCCCGTTCAGAGCCTCTATGTCTATAGCTCCAATCCTGCCTCGGTTGCTCCGGATCAGAATCAGGTCTTAAAGGGTCTGGCCAGGGAAGACCTCTTCACCGTGGTTCACGAGAGATTTCTCACCGATACGGCCCGTTATGCGGATATGGTGATTCCCGCCACCTCTTCTCTCGAACATAGCGACCTCTATCGCTCCTACGGCACTTACTGCATTCAGCGCGCAAAAGCGGTCATCCCCCCTGTCGGGGAGAGCAAATCGAACTGGGAGGTCTTCAGCCTTCTGGCCAGGGCCATGGGATTTGATGAACTCTTTTTCCGCCAAACTGCCGATGACCTCATCGACCATCTGCTATCTCTTCCAACTCCTATGAGGGAAGGCATTGACCAGAAAGCCTTTTCAGTAGGGAAAGCCGTCGAAATTCCTCTTCCGCCGGATGCACGAACCAGGTTCAGGACACCTTCCGGAAAAATTGAAATTCTCAATCCAAAGGAGTCTCATCCCCTTCCCCTCTACATACCCCCTTATGGCGGTGATGATCCCTTCTGTCTAATGGCGGCCCCTAGTTTCTACGCCTTGAACTCCTCTTTTCGGGAACGGGACGACCTCCGGAGAAAAGAGAGAGGCACGTTCCTTAAGATGAACCCCGCTGATGCAGAGGCAAAAGGCCTGAAGGAGGGTGATCCTGTGATTGCCCACAACCCGTTAGGAGAGGTCTCTTTTGTCCTACGCGTGACCCCCGAGGTTCCTCAGGGTGTTGTGGTGGCAGAAGGGATCTGGTGGCTGAAGCACTCTCCGGGTCCCCGCTCCGTCAATGCCCTGACCTCCCAGCGCTTGACAGACCAGGCCCATGGAAGCACCTTCTATGACAATACCGTGGACGTGAAACCGGTTGATAAATTTAATGACCATTGAAGATGTGACCCCGCCGGCGTCATCAGTCCGTTTGGACCCATTCACTTACACCACACTTTAAGGTTATCTTATTTGGATTGGACTCCCAGGGCCAAAGAGCAGCGTATATCACTTCATGACCGTCTTGCCTGTAGAAAAAAGATTGATCCTTTCTTAAACCACCTAACATATCAACCCATTTCTGAATTTCTTTCGACAGGTTTGCCTCTTTTCCGGATTCCTTAGCTGCCGGGCCTAAATGTTTTTTTAATAAAGAATGAAGCAATTCAAGGTCCTTCTTGTTAATGACCGCCTCCAGATAGTCCGACCCTTGTGAGTTCGGTCTAATTTCCATGCTAAGAGCTTCCTTCATCTCTTCAATCAGGTCCATCGCTTTCCTCCTATTAAGAAATGAGAACCCATCCCCAATTATTTATATTAATTCCGCACTCCGCAATCTGCAATCGGCATTCCGCATTTGAATACGCCAACTTTTCCAGGGATGAAACCAAATTGCAATATCGCAAGCCTGACCCTATGGCCCCTCTTCTTTGTCGATTTACCTCCCTTCCGGTGGGATGAAATCATGCGCAGGAAGACCCCGGGTGGCCTTGCGACGTTGTGGTTGCGGGGAGGGTTCCCTGAAGCATTTCTCAAGCGGGATGACCGTACACGACAGGAATGGCTTGAGGCCTATACACGGACCTTTATTGAACGGGACCTCAACCTTCTGGGCATTGATGTCTCTTCTTCGCAGATGCGAAGATTGTGGACGATGCTGGCCCATTGCAATGGGGCCATCTGGAATGCGTCTCAGTTGGCAGCTTCGTTAGGCATCAGCTATCACACCGTCAACCGTTATGTGGATATCCTTGAACAGACCTTTCTAATTCGGAAGCTACCTCCCTATTTTGCGAACATCGGCAAGAGACTTGTAAGAAGCCCGAAGGTTTATTTTCGGGACACGGGGCTTTTACACTTTTTCCTGGGAATTGACTCCACGTCTGCATTGGACGTGCACCCTGCCCGCGGGATGAGCTGGGAGGCATTCATCATTGACCAGATGACATCCGCCTTCCAGAGGGTTGCTTCGAAGAACCAAACCTATTTCTGGAGGACCTCCCAGGGAAATGAAGTCGACCTCCTGTGGAACCTGGGAGAGAGAATCGTGCCTTTTGAAATAAAACTTCACTCAGCGCCGACATCGCAAGATGTGAACGGACTGCGCCGTTGTATGAAAGATCTGAAACTTCCCCGTGGGTATCTGATCTATCCTGGAAAGACGACCTATTCGCTCGGGGAACGCATCACGGCCTTGCCCGCGGAAAAGATCCTTTCTGCTCCTCAAGAAATTGCCCGGTTGTAACAACCCTTTGATGTCTCCAGTTGCTTCTAACATTCCTCCTTCTACTGATCTCGATGGCCTGGCCGAGAGCAAATTGAAAATTCCGCAATCCGCATTCCGAATTCGGATGGACCAACTTTATTATGGATGACCCCAACTCATAAATGTGATATTGCAAGACCTGACCTTGAGCCCCGTTCAAGTAGCTAACCGGGTCCGCCCCCGCTCCAGCCCTAAGCAACTTATTTGCCTTTGGCTTTTTGCTGGGTCTTGTAAAAAGTTAAAAATCCGGCTGGAGAAAGAATCTTCCCGCCTTCACACAGTTTGGCAGGAAAATGAGAAGCATTTCCGGTCACGAGGCATACCGCCTTTTCGGCAAGAGCAACCTTCAGGAAGGGTTCGTCGTCAGGATCAGGTAGAGAGTGACGGAGCGGTGAGGAAGCCACTGTGTGGCCGCGATGCTCGATATGGTCCAGCAACGCAGCGACCTTTTCTTTGTCAAATCCGAATTTGGACCGATGCAAGACTTCGCTATATTCGGCCAAAATAAGCGCGTCAAAACACAACGTCACTTCGCCTGAGGAAACCATACGGACGATTTCACCACACGGTCCGAATGGCGATAAAAGGCCAGCGACAAGGACGTTGGTATCAAGAACAATCTTCATCGAGCACGCTTCCTGCGGACAGCTTTGATCTCGGCATTTATTTCATCCATAGTCATCTTGTCGTTCCCCGCCTCCACGGACCGGCGCTGAAGATTTGCTACCGCCTCGACCGCTCGCGCTTGACGAAATGCCGATAGCGATTCTTCCAGGTCCGAATCGCTGGTGGCCGCAATGATTGCGATGGGCCGCCCATTGCTCGTAATGATCATCTCTCTTTCCTGGGGAAGTTGTTTCCAAACTTGAGCCGACTTGCTCCTCAAATCACGCACGCTAATAAACTTCATAGGATTGTCCTCCAATTGTGTTATTTATTATGTACACAATTGTCACCCAAAGTCAAGAGATTATTTTATCCGT
>DYHU01000252.1 GCA_020724025.1 Syntrophorhabdus sp.
TCTAAGCCTCTCCTGGGCGCTGATCACGGCTGTGCCCCTCGGGCTCTATTTAGGAAGAAGGAAGAGGATCGATGAGCTCGTCTCGCCCATGATCTACATCCTCTACCCCATCCCAAAGATCGTCTTTCTTCCCCTCATCCTTCTCCTCTTCGGACTGGGCGATCTTTCCAAGATCTTCATCATCTTCATCATCGTCTTCTTTCAGATTCTGGTGACGACCCGCGATGCATCGAAGGGGATTGACGAAGAACAGATTCTTTCCGTCCTCTCATTAGGCGCCCGTCCAAAGCAGATCTTTCTTCATACGATCTTCCCGGCGTGTCTTCCGAAGATCCTCACCTCCCTGAGGATCAGCATCGGCACTTCGATTGCCGTCCTCTTCTTTGTCGAGTCTTTTGCCACGCAGAACGGCCTGGGATTTTTCATCTTGGACGCCTGGAGCACCCTCGATTATCTCTCCATGTATACCGGCATCATGGGAATGGGGGTCCTGGGTGTGATCCTCTATGAAGGCGTGGACCGGATTGAGAGGAAGTATTGTCGCTGGATGTTCGCCCCGTAACCCCACCCAGCCTCCCCTTAAATAAGGGGAGGTAACTCAAGAAAACCCGGAAGAATCATAAAAAGGAAGGAAACTGTTTAGCCAAATCAAGTACCCAATCGTATCACGGAGCTGGGCAAGCCGTTCGGTGGAGCCCTGAGGGCGACATCCCGACCTACACGAAAACTATTCTTTATCGGGGAAAGGATTCGAGGCGCACCTTTTGGATCATGGGCGCAGGCCTTTATCCTGATTTAGGAGACTCGCTCAGACGAGATCGTCCCTTTCTCATACCATCCAGAGACCGCCATTCGAAGCCCTGGAAAGAGGCTTGCCCAGCTCCGACTCCGTGGGAATTTCTATTTGGCTAAACAGGCACAACGAAAGACCTTTAGACACCGGACATCGAGGGTTTCACGATCACCAGATCATTGGCAACCCTCTTAATATCCTTGACTTTCTTCACAAGGGCTTCGACCTTTTCCTTCTCCTCCTGAGAGTTGACCATACCGAAAAGCCTGACCAGGTCGCCATTCTCGACCGTGAAGAAGAGGTGCGAACTCATCAAACCGGACTCCAGAAGGGCAGACTCAATCTGGCGTTGGAGTGAGAGCCTTTTAAGGTTGGTGACGGAGTCAATGCCACAGAATTTGATCTCCTCTGACCGGGCTCCAGTAGCGATCATCCTTGCCGCTGAATCGACGCTCAATTTGTCGGTATTGAGGATGAGATCGTAGAGATGGGGGTTGAGCCAGTCTTCATCAAAGGCAAACCGGATGAATCCCCTTTTGTCGTGATCAGATCGGTGGATTACCTTTTCAGCCACCTCTTTGCCGACTTGCTTCTCCTCCATCACTCTTTTGACCCTCTTCTCCATGGAGCCCGTCACCAGGACATGGAAGGCGCAGTCAAACGAGTGGAGCAGAAGCTGGCTTCCCCGGCCGAAAAATAGGGCATCGCCCTTTTTCGCGACTTCATAAATGACGGACTGCAAGCGGTCGAGGTAGATCTTTGGTTTTTCGCTGAAGAACCTTTCCAACAGCGCCGGGCTCTTTTCGCCCAACTTTTTGATATCGGAGAGATAACCCATCTCATCGGCCGCCTTGAAGAGCTCCTCCTCCCCATAGAAGTTGTAGTTCAATTCTTTGGCCACCTGCCGGGCAATCTTCTCGCCACCCGTCCCAAGCATTTCCGAAATGGTAATGAAATACATAATTATCGCCCTCCTTTCTCGATTTCATCCCTTATTTAAAGATGATCACCCAATATTGTATTGTCAAGCTCTCTTCATCTTCTTTGTTGGGGCGATCATTGAACGGGGATCAAGCAGACGATTTAACTCTTCTTTGGAAAGAATCCCTTCTTCCTCTACGACCTGGCGGATCGTTTTTCGATCCGCATAGGCTTTTTTTGCGAGGCGGGCGGCCTCATCATACCCGATTTTGGGAGCCAGGGCCGTGACCAGGGCCAGGCTTTTTTCAATCATCTCTTCGCATCGCTCCTGATCTGCCTCCAGTCCCTTGACACATCTCCTATTGAAATTATCGACCCCATTGGCAAGGAGCCGGATCGATTCCAGCAGATTGTGAGCGATCAAGGGCATCATCGCATTGAGTTCAAAATAGCCGCTGAGGCCGCCCAGAGTAATGGCCGAATCATTTCCGATCACCTGGGCGCACACCTGGATCATGGATTCAGGGATGACCGGGTTGACTTTTCCGGGCATCATAGAAGAGCCCGGTTGAGTCTCCGGGAGATGAATTTCCCCAATCCCGCAACGGGGGCCGGAACCCAGCCACCGGATGTCGTTGGCGATTTTAATGAGACTGACCGCTACGGTTTTCAGGGCTCCGCTCATTTCTACCGAGGCATCCCGGGCTCCCTGGGCTTCAAAGTGACAGACCGCCTTTCGGAAGTGTCCTCCGATTGTTTGGTTGATTATGGAGATGGCTTTCCTTGCAAACCGGGGATGAGTATTGGCCCCTGTCCCAACGGCAGTCCCACCCAGAGGAAGTTCGTAGAGCGACTCCATGGCATTCTGAATTCGATGGATGCCGAACTTCACCTGCTGTGCATATCCCTCAAATTCCTGACCCAATCGAATGGGAAGCGCATCCTGGAGATGGGTTCTGCCAATTTTAAGAACGGGATGGAACTCCTTCGCCTTGGCTTTGAGCGCCTGACAGAGGTCTCCTAAGGCAGGAAGAAGCTTTTCGAGAAGAAGGTTTACTGAGGCGATATGGATTGCAGATGGAAAGACATCGTTACTTGATTGACATAGATTCACATGGTCGTTGGGATGAACCGGCTTGTAGATTCCTTTTTTACCCCCTAAGATTTCATTCGCCCGGTTGGCGATCACCTCATTGGCATTCATGTGAGTCGAGGTGCCGGAGCCGGTCTGAAAAATATCGATCACAAATTGTTCATCCCATCTCCCCTGCATGACCTCATAAGAAGCCTTTTCAATAGCCCTTGCAATTCTCTTTTCAAGAAGGCCCAGCTCTGAGTTCGCCCTGGCCGAGGCGTATTTTATAAGGCCCAGGGCATGGATCAATTCCCTTCCGAACCGGTATCCGCTAACAGGAAAATTCTCAACCGCCCTCTGCGTGTTAGCGCCATAGTAAGCCTCTTTCGGAACCCTCACCGGACCCATCGAATCTTTTTCTATTCGATATTTTTGATTTGAGCTAACCATATTCGACTCCCTTCTTGTAGCTAATTCTGATTAGTTCATCTGACGGAGAAGAGGGGAATTCCTTTATTTTCGAAGCAAGCGTCTATCAAACATATAGCTTTCGACACTGGAAATAACCACTCTGTTTATGTCCGGATGTTTTGGATTGATCAGTGTGTTGAATTCATCCAGTACAACCACCGAAGGGACACGAAGCAAAAGTGAACGCATGGCCATGGCCCATTTGGATCCCAAATCAGCTAATTCTGGAGGGGCGGGGTAGTCCCGCCAATTCTTTGGTAGATCAGCTATCGAGATTTGTTCAACAACGATGTCGTCCGGTATATCAAGACAGGCAATACTTAGATTGCTTGGTAGTATGGATAAAGGTACATGAACCCAAAATTCCAATGTTGTAAGCGATCTATTTTCTGATGCATATACGACAGGGATATCCTTTCGATTCCATCTTCCCCCATGCAACATGGCTCCGGTTCCTGATAGATCGCGAATGGATCGAGTCTTAGCAATCCGAAAAACTTGCACTAAGAGAGCACCCCGTGCTCGATTCGCCCAAGTTCATCGAGGACCATTTGCGTCCCGAACCTTGAGTTCAGTAGGTTGAGCGGCGTTTTATTCCCAAGTGCAACATTGGGTTGTTTCATCCAGACGAGAAAATGGTTTTTGTCTTCAAAGACTTCAACCCCTTTCGCAACCACTTCGGCAATTTGTAAAATCTGTTCCGATACGGCGCGATTGAAATGTTGGCGAGGGGTGTATCTTTGTATGGTCCGCCCGCTGATCGGTAGAAGCTCTGCAATTTGATCTATTGGAAAGGACAAATATCTCGCGAGATTCAACAGAGCGCCCTTTGTAACTCCGTGATCGCTCAACGCGATCAAGTCTTGCCGCTTCTGTATTCTCATATGAAGCACCTTTTGTCCGCCTAATATTCTTTCAATGGCAGATAATTGCATGTTGCCTCCTCCATTCAATATGACATTTGTCATAATTATAATGACATATGTCGCAACTCTTTGTCAAGAAAATAATGAACAGAGGGCGGAAGACATCCATCTCGGACGTCGGCTGCATATTCCGCCCTCATAGCAAGTGCCATCGAGCATCGTTGGATTTATACATTGACTCCATATTATCCCACGCCTCCAATACCAAGCGCCTTGTTCGGTATTCGCCGTATTCGCTTTCCTCTTTTTCCTTGAGGACGCGGAAGGTTTCGCCAGAAGAATCCTTCTTTTCGAATGTTTTGAATTCCGAATTCCGCAATCTCTCCGAGCCAGAGGGCTCTCCCTCCGGGGCAGAAGCCCTTCTGGGGCGGAGCCTGAGCCGGAGGCCGAAATCCGCATTAAGCAGGGCCAACTTTTTTATGGATGACACCACAGCTTAATTTTTATGACATATGAAGATGTGACCCCGAAGCCCCGAAGCCACCTCCAGATGAGTCAGGAAGCCTTCGATTTTGGGTTCAGCCGGAAAGAGATCGTCGCGCGAACGCATGCCATGGAAACGGATAAAACGCACTATCCAGTCCACATAGGAACGCTCGGTGTGAATCGAGTAGTGATGGAGGCGCAGATACTGGCGGACTTCATCGAGAAGTTTCGGCTGTTTTAGTTCTTGACTTAGCGTCGAGTCAGGTATATACCTTCCTTTCAAAGCTGTTGCCCAGATATGGCTGATAACGGGCATCGGGCAAAAGTGCCCGAAAACCCCTCCAATATCACATTATCAGGGCAAAAGTGCAAGTTAATCAATGGTTAGCCCATAAATGATAAGAGAAAAGGTGGTATAATTGAATTGAATATTCGTTATTACATCGATCCGGAGACAGGGCTACCTCATATCTACGGACACGATGTTGAGGAGACAGAGGTGGAGGAGGTTCTTTCCAGCCCGGGAGAAGATCGACCGGGTCGAGAGGGGTCACGAGTTGCAATTGGAAAGACATCAGACGGACGTTATCTTAGGGTAATTTATGTTCCTGATCCAGAGCCAAATAGTGCTTTTGTAATCACAGCGTATGAACTACGAGGCAAACCGTTAATCGCGTATCGTCGCCGCAGAAGGAGAAAGAAAAAATGAAAAAAAGTGGATTCCCACCCGGATGGGATGCTGAACGTGTGAAGAGGGTATTAGCCCATTATGAATCGCAGTCTGAAGAAGAAGCTGTTGCCGAGGATGAGGCTGCATTCGAAGCTTTGGGCCAGACAGTCATGGAGGTCCCAACAGAAATCGTGCCGGCAATACG
>DYHU01000253.1 GCA_020724025.1 Syntrophorhabdus sp.
AGCAGGAATCCAGTATTTTCTGGTTCCCTGCCTTCGCAGGGACGGAGTCTGGATTCCCGTTTTCACGGGAATGACGACTTTTTACGATTCAATATTTAATGACATTTCAAACAGGGAGTGAAGAATTGGCGCAAAAAGATGTCTTAATCATCGGCGGAGGGATATCGGGAATGACGGTGGCAAAGGAACTGGTGCAGTCAGGTGTTTCTACCCTCCTGATTGAAAGAGAGCCCTCATTGGGTGGACTTGCCGCCTCTTTCTGTTGTAAGGCTTCTGAATCCTGTAACAAATGTTTTGCCTGTGTGGTGGACAAGAGGGTTTCGGAGATCCGCAATGGGCCTTCCTTTTCCATTCTCACCCATACCGAACTTGCCGACTTGAAAGGAGGGCCTGGAGAATATACCGTCTCCTTGAAAAGAGGAAAAGGGAGGATGGATCTTAATGTCTCTGCCGTAGTGATTGCGGCGGGAGTCGATCCTTTTGATGCCTCCCGGAAGGCCGAGTACGGGTATGGCCGCTTTAAAAATGTGATCACCGCCAGGGATCTGGACGAAATGCTCCGTCTTCGGGGAAAGCTTCTCCGCCCCTCCGACGGAAAACTTCCCGGAACCGTGGCCTTCTTCCAGTGTGTGGGAAGCCGGGATGAGTCCATCGGAAACCTTTACTGTTCTCAGGTCTGCTGTGCCTATGCGCTCCGCCTGATCAAGGCGATCCGTTATCAATACCCCGAAACGAAGGCCGCCTTCCTCTATATGGACATCCAGCCTGCCGGAGCCTCCTTTGACCGGTTTCTAAACTCCTGCCGGGAGGACAAAGGGATCCGCCTCATCCGGAGCCTTCCCTCAAAGGTCTACCACTCTCCCCTCTCCGATGGTCTGAGGGTGAGATTCACAGACCCTTTAAAGGGTGAGGTGGTGGAAGAACCTTTCGACCTGATCGTCCTCTCCGTGGGAATGGTGTTGAGAAAAGAATCGAAATCACTCGCCCGGCTTTTTAATTTGAATTTCAATGAGGAGGGTTTTTTCGCGCCTCCGCCTGCCCAAACCGGCGTCTTCATCGCAGGGGCCTGCAGTGGGCCGAAGGATATTGACCGTTCCATCATTCATGCGAAATCGATCGCCTGCACGGTTCAACAATATCTGAAGGGGAGGAGTTAAATGGCTCGGATCGGTATATTCATCGATGGGATGGGGGGATCGATCCCTGCCACTTTCCGAGAAAAGATCGTCTCTGCCATCCGAGGGCTCCCGGAGATTGTTTTCTCTGTTGAGGAAGAGGACCTCACCTCTCCCGAGGCATTGCGAAGGATGGCTGAACATCTGAAGGCGGGAGGGGTGGACAGGGCGGTCATCCTCGGAGGAAGCCCCAAGATCTATGAGACCTCCTTCCATAAATTCGGATATCCCTTTTCCCTCAATCCCTATCTCTTCGCAGTGGCCAATCTGAGGGAACAGGCTCTTCAGGCCATGGCCAATGAAGAGGAGGCCATTCAAAAAGCCCTAAAGATGATCATCAAAGCGGTTCGTATGGCCTCTTCCTCCGGACCCATTGAGGCCCGATCCCTTCCATTGAAGCCCGAAGTCCTGGTCATCGGAGGGGGAATCACCGGAATCTCCATCGCTCTTACCCTGGCACGCTCAGGAATCCAGGTCTGTCTCCTGGAGAGAGGGAAAAGCCTGGGCGGAAAGGCATTGGAGCTTCGAAAGTTTTATAACCGGCCTGAAGAAGTTCAGAAATGGGTGGAGGAGAAGATCTCCGAAGTCCGCCGGAATCCCCGGATCACCCTTCTCAGTGAGACGGAATTGAAACGACTGGATGGCCATCTGGGCCGCTTCGAGGCAAAGGTCCGGAGTGCGGACGGATTGGAAACGGGTCTCTCTTTCTCAGCCATCGTCGTGGCAACAGGATATGAAGTGGAACGGGACCGGAAGGGAATTTATGGCCACAAGAGTTTTATCTCCTTTGCTGAAATGGAGAGACTTCTGGCCGAAAACCAGAGCCCCTCTCTTCTCAGGAATGGAAAAAAGGTTGAGATGGTCACCTTCCTCCTCGATGAAGTCAACGGAGATATGAAAGTCGATTCGATCAATGCGGTCAAACAGGGGTTTCTTCTCCAGGAGGCCTTTCAATGTCAGGCGGTCATTCTCTGCAAGGACCTGAAGGTCTCTTCAGATGGGATGGAGCGGTTCTACCGGAAGGCAAGAGAGCGAGGCGTCCTCTTCTTTAAATATGAGGAACCTCCGAAGCTCTCCATCGTCAACAGTCAGATTCAGGTCGAAGTGAAGGACACGGCAGCCATTCGCAAGGAGGATGAATGGCCTGTCTCCATCCTTTCGGATCTCATCGTCATCAGCGAAGCTTTCGTCCCGAACCCGGAGACTGAAAACCTCTGCAGGATTCTCGGCCTCCATCCGGGAAACCGTGGATTTCTCATGGAGGATAATCCCCAGCTCCTCCGGGTGAGATCGAACCGAAGGGGAATCTTTGTGGCTGGAGGATGCCGATTTCCACAGGAAGTTTCGGAAACCCTGATCGAGGCAGGGGCAGTGGCTCAGGAGGTGATCGCCCTTCTTTCAGGAGGGATCTATACTTACGATCTTTCCGTTGCAGAGGTCAATCCCGAGAAATGCGCGGTCTGCTTCACCTGTCCCAGGCTCTGTCCTCATTCCGCGATCACCGTGGAGAAGTATGCGGAGAAGAATATCTATGTCACTCCGGGGACCGGAGAAGGGGTGAAGTGGGGAGCCGCCAGAGTCGATCCTGTTGCCTGTTATGGATGCGGAATCTGTGTGGGCGAGTGCCCTGCAAAGGCGATCACGCTTCGCCATCAGCCTGATGAATTGATCTATGCCCAGATGGGACTAAATGAATGATGGGGAGATAAGGAGATTGGGAGAAAATAAATAACAAGCACCAAATTCCAATCACCAAATAAACACTAACCATATTTGATGGTCTCGTAAAAAGTCTGAAAAGGCTATTTTCTGTCATTCCTGCGCAGGCAGGAATCCAGTATTTTCATGTAGTTAGAATTTTCTGGATTCCCGTTTTCACGGGAATGACGACTTTTTACGAGACCATCATATTTGAAATTTCCCCTAAGATCTCCTCCCCCTTTCGATGGGGGAGGGTGAGGTCGCCGACGCGCCATAGCCGCTTTGGCGACGGCGCGGTGGGGGTGGACAAAAGAGATTTGATCTGAATTTGGTCCCCCCTCCCCTTTATCCCCTCCCACGTTGGGGAGGGGAGGTTTTTTGTGTAAATTAGACAAACGAGTGGAGAGTATACATGGTGAATTTTGATCCCAAAATTGTGGCTTTCTGTTGCGATCAGTCCGGATATCCTGCCGCAGATATGGCTGGAGGTCTGGAACTCAAACTTCCCCTAAATGTCGAGATCGTCCGGGTTCCCTGTGCGGGTCGAATCGAGACCCTCTATCTCCTGAAAGCGCTGGAGGGAGGAGCGGACGGCGTTCTGATCTTCGCCTGTTACGAAGAGAACTGTCAATTCCTCAGAGGAAATCTCCGGGCAAAAGGCCGTCTCTCCTATGCCCATCGCATCTTGGAGGAGATCGGGCTGGAGAAAGAACGGATCGAAATCTGCCATCTGGCTACCAACTGCGGTCCGAAATTGGCAGAGACCCTTCACCGAAAATCAGAGGAGTTGAAAAAACTGGGGCCAAACCCAGGTTTGGTAAAAATATAAATTCGAAGCACGAATGTTCAAAATAAATTTTTTAAATATTTGCTAGACTTTGTCATTCCTGCGGAAGCAGGAATCCAGATGTTCTCTTCTCTGCTTTTATAGGGCCAATTCTGGATTCCCGTTTACACGGGAATGACAACCTTAAAAATAGGCGGAAATTTCGGATTTTCAGTAGAGGAGGTTTCAATGATCAAGGCCGAACAGAAACCCATGGATGAAATTTTAAGGTGCCTCAATCCTTACAACAGGATTTTACTGTCAGGGTGTGGGGCATGCGTCACAGTCTGCCATGCCGGGGGCGAAAAGGAAGTGGGGCTTCTCGCTTCCGCTCTCAGGATGGCGCGCAGCAAGATGGGAAAGTCCCTGGAGGTGCTGGAGGCAACCCCTGCGCGTCAGTGTGAACCCGAATTTGCTTCCGAACTATCGGAGACCGTCGAGAAGGTTGAAGCGGTTATCTCCATCGCCTGCGGAGTGGGTGTTCAGACGCTGGCGCGCCATTTTCCAAAGACTCCGGTCTTCCCGGGTGTCAATACGACCTTTCTGGGTGAAACAGTGACCCACGGGGTCTGGGAAGAACGGTGTCAGGCCTGTGGAAATTGCATTCTCGAGAGGACGGGAGGCATCTGCCCGATCGCCCGTTGCGCCAAACAACTCTTCAACGGACCTTGCGGCGGTTCCTCGAAAGGGAAGTGCGAAATCAAAAGAGAGGCTGACTGTGCCTGGCAGCTTATCTATGACCGGCTCAATGGATTGGGCCAACTGTACAGGATGGAAGAAATCATCCCGGCCAGGCGATGGGGTGTCGAATCGAGAGACAGTGGACTAAGAAGGATCGTGAGGGAGGATCTCAAGGTATGAAAGCTGGAAGCAATCTCGAAAAGATTTTATCAAAAAGTCTGTTTGCGGTAACAGGCGAACTGGGTCCTCCAAAGGGGAACGAAGTAAGCGTCATCAAACGAAAGGCAGACCTCCTGAGGGGGTATGTGGATGCGGTCAATGTGACCGATAATCAGACGGCGATCGTTCGGATGTCAAGCATCGCCACCTCAAGCCTACTCCTCCAGATGGGGATCGAGCCGGTGATGCAGATGACGACCCGTGACCGGAATCGCATCGCCATCCAGAGCGACCTTTTCGGTGCAACGGCTCTGGGCATCAAGAATATGCTCTGTCTCACCGGAGACCATCACACCTTTGGAAATCAGGTCGACTCAAAGAATGTTCACGATCTGGACTCCGTCCAGTTGATCGACTGTGTTCGAACGATGAGGGATAAAGGAACCCTCCTCGGCGGAGAGGAGAAGATTGAGGGGGAGGTCAAACTCTTTATCGGGGCAGCAGAAAATCCCTTTGGCGACCCTTTCGAATTCCGGGCCATCCGGTTGGCCAAGAAGGCCTCCGCAGGGGTCGACTTCATCCAGACCCAGTGTATCTATGACATGAAACGTTTCAAGGAGTGGATGAAGATGGTGAGGGATCGAGGTCTTCACGAAAAGATCCATATCCTGGCTGGTGTGACTCCTCTTAAATCTGGAGGTATGGCTCGATATATGGCTAAGAATGTCTCGGGCATTATCATCCCGGATGAAATCATTGACCGAATTGTGAAGGCGAAGAAACCGGCTGAGGAGGGAATCAGGCTCTGTGTCGAACAGATCCAGGAATTGAGAGAGATCGAAGGGGTTCACGGGGTCCATATCATGGCCATCGAGTGGGAGCAGATGACGAGTCAGATCACAGAGATGGCCGGATTGTTACCCCGTCCCAA
>DYHU01000254.1 GCA_020724025.1 Syntrophorhabdus sp.
CTGGATTCCCGCCGGAGTTTACCCCGCACCCCGATACGGGGCGGGAATGACGACCCACCTGTTCCTAAAAGAGATGAACTCGTAAAAGTCGTCATTCCCGTGAAAACGGGAATCCAGAAAATTCTAACTACATGAAAAGACTGGATTCCTGCTTGCGCAGAAGGAATGACAGAAAATGGCCTTCTCTGGCTTTTTACGAGACCATTTACGAGACCATCAAAAGAATTGAACGCTTTATCTCTCTTTTCCATTCCGAAATCCGAATTCCGAATTCCGCACTTAAGAAATACTCACCTTTCCTGTGTACTGTACGACGCTGATCGTTCTTGTCTGTCCGCCTCCTGAAACCGTCACCGATCCCCCCCCTCCTACAATAGGTTCACCGAGAGAGTTGAATGTTATAATGAAATTGCTTCCAATGTTCACTCCTGCCGGGAGCCTGCCGGAGGGATCCAGTTGGTTTGTGGGACTGAAGGTATATACGGTTGGAGTCGCAGTGGAAAAGGTTACTGTTTTAGAAACTCGATTGGCCATTGCAAACTCCTGGGCGTAACGGATGTCAGAAGCGATCATATAAGCGGCTCCCTCAACAGAAGCGCTTGAAGAAGTTTCAAAGTCGATCCTTGGTATCACCACAGCGACCAGTATGGCAATGATGACCATGACGAGAATGACCTCGATGAGAGACATCCCCCTCACCCACACCCTCTCCCTCCCCCCTCGAGGGGGAGGGTTGGGGAGGGGGGGGAATCCGAAATTCATAGGGTTCATCGTCCATTGTCCATAGTTCATTGTGAATTATCTAAATAACGAGGCCATGTTCCACCAGGGGAGGAATACGGCCAGGGCCAGAAGCAATACCACCCCTCCCAGAACGAGTGTCAGAACAGGCTCGATATAAGTGGGGAGCTTCTTCAGGGCGTTATCGACTTCAACATCATAGTAATCCGTCACCCTCGTTAACATCTCATCCAGAGTTCCGGAAGATTCCCCCACGGAGATCATCTGAATGACAAGAGGGGTGAACCTTCCGCTCTCTTTCAGTGCGTCGGTCAAACTGCTTCCCTCTCTGACCTTCTGCTGGACGCTTCCGATGGATTGGGAGAGAAGGACATTGTCCACCGTGGTCGAAGTGATTTCGAGGGCCTGTAAAATAGGTATCCCACTCCGGTTTAACATCCCGAAGGTATTTGAAAATCGGGAAAGGCCAATCTTTAAAAATAGCGGGCCCAAAACCGGAATCCGGGTTTTAACTTTATCCCAGAAGTATCTTCCATTTTCCGTCTTGATATAGCTTTTAAGAAAGATGGAGATTCCCAGAAGTCCCCCCAGAACAAGATACCAGTAAGTTTGAAATATTTTGTTCATCCCGATCATCATGCGGGTGGGCAAAGGGAGAGGCATGTTGAACTGTGCAAAGGTTGCGGCAAACCTGGGTATGACAAATGCGATCAGGATGGCGAAGGCAATGATCACTGAAAAGATGACGATCTTGGGATACCGCGTTGCCTCCTTAAGCCTCTCGCGGGTTCTCAATTCACGGTCTGCAAGGGTGACAAATCGGTCCAGTGATTCGCCCAATCTTCCGGAGGTTTCACCGGCCCGAATCATATTGATATAGATGAGAGAAAAAACTCCGGAATGCTTTGCCATGGATGCGAAAAGCGGACTTCCCCCTTCAATGTCTCTGCAAACTTCGTCCAGGACATTTTGGAGCTTCTTATTCTCTGTTTGATCCTTTAAATTGGATAAGCCTGTGAGAAGGGGGAGCCCTGCTTTATATAACGTTGAAAGCTGTTGGCTGAAGACGACCAGATCCTCCAGACGGACCTTTTTAAATCGGTTTACCAAATCCGAAAGGTTGAACAGAGGGGCCTCCTCCGTCTTTTCTATCGAGATCGGAAGGTATCCGAGACGATGAAGCTGGTCTCCGGCCAACTGAAGGGAAGGGGCCTCAAGCCTTCCATCAATCGCCTTGCCGGTTCTGTCTCTTGCTTTGTATGTGAAAGTTGGCATGGGTTAAACCTGGTCTTGTAGTCATATAGTCAGATAGTCTCATAGTCATTCATGTATGCCGCAGGCCGGGACTATACGACTAACAGACTATTCGACTATGCGACTTATTTTAAATATCCCTTCACTTTCTTCATCAATTCGTCCATTTCAAAGGGTTTGGTGATATATTCGTTTGCCCCTGTTTCCATTCCGGTCGCTTTATCCTTCTCCTGGGTTTTAGCAGTCAGCATCAGGATGGGGATGTGTTTATATCGCTCGTCGAATTTTAATAACCGGCAGACCTTGTATCCATCCAGTTTTGGCAACATGAGGTCAAGAAGGATTAGGTCCGGATTCTCTTTCCGGGCCTGATTCAAAGCCTCTTCACCGTTGTAAGCGACGAGCACTTCATACCCCTCCAGTTCGAGAGAGAAACGAACCGTTTCCACCAGATCTACTTCATCATCGACAACTAAAATCCTCTTTTTGTTCATTTAATTTCCCTCCTCAATTCTTTTTTCGCCTGCTGTAGGGAACGCATATATGCGTTCCCTACTTCTTCCTCAATTGTTCTTTTGCTTTTCTGAAGAGGTCCCTTTTTGAGAGAGCCTCATCAGGAAAGGTCGCAGCCCCGATTTTAATAACCCATGGTCCATCGGGTCCATGGATCGGATTATTTTGAATATCTTCCTCCATCCGTTGACGAATGGCCTGAGCTCCCTTCAGATCCGCTTCACATAAAGCGACCAATATTTTTTCCTGTTTCCTTCTCAACAGGATATCCCCCTTTCTACAGAGGGATTGTCTTAACCTCACTTCGAGCTGCTTCAATAAATCCTCCTCAATCTTATCTCTCTGGTCGACCAATTCTATCAAAAATAACGAAAGAGGTAAATCATTTTTCTGTGCACGGTGAAATGCCCTATCCAGAACAAACCGGAAATGGGATTCCCTTCTTTCTTCTTCTGATGCGGGCAAGGTGAAGGTGAAGGTGCTGCCTTTTCCCACCTCACTCTCTACCCAGATCTTTCCCTGATGGGTTTCAACCAATCCTTTGGTGATGGCCAGACCCAATCCCGTCCCGCCCACCGATCGCTGAAGCGTTCCCTCAACCTGGTAGAATTTATCGAAGATGGAGTCTAAATATTCCGGGGAGATTCCAATCCCCGTATCTTTCACAGAGATGGCGACCTTATGGCTGATCCCTCCCTCCCTCTCTTCGGAGAAAGGAGTCGCCGAGACATAAATGTTTCCTCCCTCCGGGGTGAACTTAATGGCATTGCCTATGAGGTTGATCAGAATCTGTTCGATCTTTTCTTTATCGCCATAGACAGCCGGCAGTCCTTCAGAGATCTCTGAGATGACCTTGATAGACTTTCCATCGGCCTGGGGCCGCAATGAGGATACGGTTAATTCGATGAGGCTTTTAAACACCACATCCTCAAACTTCAACTCGATCTTCCCTGACTCGATTTTTGAGAGATCGAGTAGATTGTTCAGGATATTGGTCAGCCGGTTGATGTTTCTCTCCGCCATGGAGAGAAATTTCGTCTGGTTTTCATTGATCGCCCCGGTCTTTCCCTGAAGGATTAACTGGATCGCATTTTTAATTGCGGCCAGGGGTGTCCTCAACTCATGGGAGGCGATAGAGACGAATTCGGATTTCATGGCATCAATTTTTCTCAACTCTTCATTCGCCCTCTCTAAATCAACAATACAACTCTGGAGGCCCATAAAGCGTTGTTTTTCCGATAAGACTTTACGAAGACGGACGATCAATTCGTCAATATTAAGAGGTTTTGTAAGATAATCACTCGCTCCCCGTTTCATTGCCTCAATGGCTGAATCGATGGTTCCATGACCGGTCATCAGAACGGTGAGGGTTTCGGGCTTCGATCTGGAGATCTCCGTGATCAACTGGAGGCCATCCACCGAGGGCATTTTCAGGTCTGTCAGAACGAGATCGAACTTTCCTTTCTCCATCTTTTTCAGGGCTTCTTCTCCATTCTCCGCCAGCTCGACCTGGAACCCGCCAATTCGGGTAAGAGCCTTGAAGAGAAAGTCTCTGATCTCCTTCTCATCATCAACGACTAAGATCTTATTTTCCATCTTATTGCTTCTCCTTTTGGTCCAAACTATCTTTTCCTGAAAGCCATTCATCCAGGGCATCCTTCTTGAATCGCCAGCTTCCACCGATCTTCCGGCCCGGAATATCGCCGTGCTTCGCAAGCCGGTAGATCGTCCTGACATGGACGCTCAAGTATTCTGCTGCCTCCCTTGGTGTCATGATCTCCCGGACTTGAAATTCGGATTGCGGATTTCGGATTTCGGATTCTCTTTTCATTTCTCACTTCTCCGTGCTGTTTTAATTGAAGATATAGTTATCGCTAAAATTTGGTTTGCTTCGTCTTGAAGACGAATGATCTCCTCTTGGCGAATCAATCCAGATTCAACGAGAAGCTCCATCCAATATATCGCCTCGTCAGACTCTTCCTCAACAATACCCATTTTAGAAATAAAATCTGCAGTCGATCTTGCTCTACAAGCCGACCGATAATTAGCCCCCACTGAAGTGCCCGCCCGCAATAATTGTCTTCCCAGCACTTCAGCGATTCGCCCTTGTGGTAGTGACCCGACCAACCGGATAATATTAAGTGCAAAACGTTTTGTTCTTTGTTTCATGTCTTCCTTGTTCATTTTCCAAGTCTCCTGATCTTTCATTCAGTATTCGGGATTTAGAAATCCGCAATCAATGATCCGTAATCCCCGGTCTTGTCATCTTTATGTTTTTATTTCGCAATCCGAAATCCGAATTCCGCAATGATTAACGGTCCAGCACCTCACGCACTTTGCGTGCCAAAGCCTCCGGCGTGAAGGGCTTCTGGATGAAGTTTACTCCCCTATCGAGCACGCCGTGGTGGACAATGGCGTTGTCCGTGTAGCCGGACATATAGAGAACTTTCGTCTCTGGATACAGAAATTTCAAACGGTCCGTCAGCTCACGTCCGCTCATCTCCGGCATCACCACATCCGTCAAGATCAAATGAATGGGCTCTTTCCGCTCCCCACAGAGGCGCAATGCCTCATTCCCATTGCCGGCCTCTAAGACCTTATATCCTTGTGTCTCAAGAATTATCACGGACAGTTTTCGTAAGGCTTCATCATCCTCAACAAGAAGAATGGTTTTACTGCCTTGCGGGATTTCTTCCACGATCTCTTTTTTTCTCATCTCCTCTGGAAGCTCATCCACCCTCGGCAGATAAATTTTGAACGTTGTCCCTTGTCCTGGTTCGCTGTAAACCCAGATGTTGCCTCCGCTCTGTTTCACAATTCCATAAACCGTCGACAACCCTAACCCTGTCCCTTTACCTTTCTCTTTGGTTGTAAAAAAGGGTTCAAAAATACGTTCCTTAACGTCGGGAGTCATCCCCATCCCTGTATCACTGATGGAAAGCATCACATAGCGACCTGGAGCCAC
>DYHU01000019.1:0-3458 GCA_020724025.1 Syntrophorhabdus sp.
TTGAGTCCTCACAGAAGCCACCTGTACAATCCATCGATCCTCTTTAACAAGAACCTTTTTCTCCTCTACCGGCTTTTTCTCCAAAGGCAGCATTTTATCTTCTGCTCCTTCTTTTTTCTCAGGAGTATAACCTTCATCTTTCGGTTGTTCGGTCTTCTCCTCGGGAGAAGATGGGGGGGCTTCACTGGGGGGGATGATTTTCTCAGGAATCAGGGTGGTCTGTTTTTCCACTCCACCTATGGATAAAATCCTGCGCCGAAAATCATTGAGCGATTGATTCACTACAGACATATCGGCAACCATAAAGAAGAAGGTGATGAAAAGTGTCAGGAGGAGGGTGATAAAAAGCTCCCGTGCCCTAAAAAAAAAAGAAGGCTCTTTCTGCTTCTTTAACATAGCCTCCTCTGCCCAGCGATGGGTTTTAACGGCAGCGATACAAATTCCACTCATGGTCCAAATGGACCAGGTGCCCCAAACAACATTTAAGAGATAATAATCCCAATTCTCCATCCCCTTGATGAAGGCATAAATCACAGCAAAAATGGAAAGAAATATAATCCCCTGCTGAGGGAGGATAGCCAGGAAGGGATTTTTCCGTTTCACCATTCCCCCCGGCTTCACATTTAACCGATAAGCAGGTTTTTTCTTTCGTGACAGAAGAGCAATCCAGGTGGCGTGAATGAAGGCAGGAAAGAGGCCTGTCCACATTTTAAAGGCATACATATAATGGGTTGGATAATTGAGGATCCCATAGGCCAGCGACATAGCGATAAAATAAGGAAACCGATGGAGAACGTAACTATGAACAGGGGCGATCAGGACAAACTGATGGGTGAGAAGAGCCCAGATCGGCGTCAGGAAGAAGAGAGGCATCACAAAGGCAGCGACGATATAGACAAAACCCAGGTGGAAGTACTGGAGCTTTTGTTTGAACGTCAGGCCCTTTCGCCCCAAAGGGTTGTCCCAAAAGAGGATCCGTAAGGAATCGGCTGCCCATTGCCTGCGCTGTCTGCAGACTCCGTGGATATCAGCAGGGGCAGTGCCCTTGCTTAAGGGATAATTGTAATAGACCGACCTCCAACCCCGGTCATGGAGGAGCATTGAGGTGTGGACGTCTTCCACCAAGTTCCAGGTACTGAACCCTCCAATCTCATCTAACGCCTTCCTTCGGTAGATTACCCCCGATCCGCAGGAGAAGGCAGAATTGTCCATATCCTTTCCCGATTGCATGACATTATAAAAAATTCGATCCGTATTTCCGAAAGGGTCCCCAACCGGGACTTTGAAATCTTGCTTGGATTGAACAAACCCAATCGTGGGAAACTTAAAGTAACCAATGAGGGTAGAGATGATCTGGGGTTGAGGGGTCTGATCGGCGTCGAGGGTGAGGATGAGGTCTCCTGAGGTCCTCTGAAAGGCATAATTGAGGTTTCCAGCTTTTGCATGGCTATGGTCTTCTCTTGCAAAATAACCGCATCCAAATTTCTCCGCAATTTTTTGATACTCCATATCCCCTTTATCATCGAGTAGATATACTTTCTTGATGGGGTAATCGATATTCACGACTGCCTCAATGGTCTCCTTCACGATGTCAACCGGCTCGCCGGCAACAGTGATAAAGATATCGACGGATTCAGGCTTTTCAAGAGAAACCCCCTGGGGAGAGTGATACCTCAGAAACCAGGCATTGAAAGCAAAGAAGGAAAACAGGAGCAGTCCAATGAATTCCGCCAGGTAAAAGGTGAAGGAATAAAATCCTGCCTCCCAATTGATATGCCGCGCATGCCAGGAAAGGTAATAAATTCCAAGAGCAATAGTGATAAAGGTTAAGAATTGGCCGGCTAAGCGTCTCCTGCGGTCCTCCTTCTCGAAGTAGCGCAAATAGACCTGAGTCCCTTTTACATCGGACCACCATTTTCTAAATGCTTTTAAAAGCCTTTTCTCCAAGAGCTTCTTCCTCTCGTAGCAGTAGATAGGGAACCAGGCTACAGTTTTCCACTAAAAGTTGACAGAGAATTCCAGTCCCCCATAGGCGCCGCTCCCAAAGGTGGAATCGTGTTTATAGCCGCTCCGGAAAGCAAGAGAAATCTTATTCGGAATGTTGTAGACCTCCAGGATCAACCCACCCCCTGCCTGGCGGAAGTCGGGGTTTCTGCCATAAAATTGCTCGACGCCTAAATTGATCGTATTGTCTTTCTTAAAATTGAGATTCGTGATCTGTTGTTTTATCCTTCCCCTCTCATAAAAGAAGCTATTTGTGCCGCTGAAACTGGCGAATACGTTAAAATTAGTTCTGCTGGGCAGCCATGAATCAAACTCTCCCTGAACCAACCCCGCGAAGGTGCCTCCCCTGACATCGGCGTTTTTCACGTCAGGATGAAGACTTGTATTCCTCCATTCTGTTCCACCGAAAAGACCCAATGTGGTTTGATCCCAAGACAATTTGACCCCGACAACGGTGTACAGTCCTGGAGAAGTTGCCCTTACCAATTTATCTCCTGACCGGAATTTGTAAGTAAGATAATTGGGAATGATTCTTCCAGAAAGGGAAAGATTCTTATAAATCGGTTGGATGAGGTCAAGACCAAGGTAGGTGAATCCCTGACCCCTTGTATCTATTTCACCTCCTGCAAAAAAAGAACCGTCGGCTGCAAACCCTTTCGAACAGAGGAAGACAACGGAAAATATAATTGCAAGGGAAAACCTTCTCAGACCGATCCGGATATTCATCATGATTTCACATTTTCTCCTTTCTGACTCACCCCAAAACACTCACGTCTTGTTAATAGGCTCCCGCCGGTTCGAATTTCATCCAATTCGATTGAAGAATATCACCCTTTTAGTTTTTCCAGCCACTTTAGTGGGTTGAAGTTAATTACGATAGGGTTCCAGGATTCAAGGGTTCAAGGTTTCAAGTGTTTTTATATTTAATATCTTGACTTCTTGAACCCTTTCTTAGGCCACCTTTTCAAGCATTGAGCAATGAATTTCTATGGCAGGTTGGTATCCAATCAGATTCATTAGGATCCTAACCCGTTCGCTGTCTGAGACCCACCGGTCAAAGATTCCAACCAGGTCCTTTAAAGGCCCCGTTTTGATTCTCACCCAATCATTGGGTTTAAAGTGGACCGTCTTTCTTACGACACCGCTCCTGTCCACTCGATTCCTGATGATCTCAATCACTTCTTCAGAAACAGGGGTTGGATATCCACCAAAACCAAGGATTTTGTTAACCCCCCTCCCCCACCTGACCAGGGAATAGTCCTGCTCAAGATCGAACTTCCCGAAGATATAACCCGGGAAGAGAGGCTTCAGCTCCTTCACCATTTTCCCCATTCTCAGGGAAAAAGCTTCAATTTTAGGTCCGAAGATATCGACGCCTTTCGTGGTGAGATAGGAAGTTGCCTCTACTTCTTTCTTGGGTTTAGTTTGGATCACGTACCAGTCCATAGTTATGA
>DYHU01000019.1:3558-23429 GCA_020724025.1 Syntrophorhabdus sp.
GCCTCTACTTCTTTCTTGGGTTTAGTTTGGATCACGTACCAGTCCATAGTTATGACTCGCTTTTCTGCCTAAAAGGAAAGATTTTCTTCCATCTTCCCTGAACATTTGAATTTCCTTTACCGTAACCGTAGCCATATTTGTAATAATATCCGTCCGAACCAAAGTAACGTGAAGATAAGCCTGAGGTTTTAAACTCCAACCCGTTCAGGATAAATCCGATGATCTTTTCTTTTTCCAATGAAGCAATGGCCTGTTTGACCGTCTCTCTTGGGGTCACGCCGGCCCTGATGACGATGATGATGCCGTCGACTAACTTGGCCAAAACTTCCGGTTCGGTGGTGGCAAGAAGAGGGGTGGAATCGAAGATGATATACCGATCGCTATACCTTGTTTTTAATTCATCGATCAGCGCCTCCATCTTCTTCGATGCAATTAATTCGGTGGGATTGTCCCGAACGCCTCCTCCTGAAAGGATGCTCAATTTCTCCACGCCGGTCTTCTTCAAATAATCGCTCAGCTTTCCATCGCCCCTGAGATAATCGGAGAGACCTCTGTCCCCATTCAAACCAAACCATTGTGATAGCTGAGGGCTGCGCATATCACAGTCCACCATCAGGGCATGGGTATGAAAGTCCTGGACAATACCCACTGCAAGGTTTGCTGAAACAAATGTTTTCCCCTCAGCATTGGTAGCGCTCGTCACCATGATTGTTTTTGGAAATTCCGAACCTTTATCCCGAAAAAGGTAAGTCCTCAGTTTTCTGAATTGTTCGGCGGCCAGGGAACCGGGTTGCGAGAGGGAAACGAGGCCCTGGTCTGAAACCAATGGTTCGATCATTGAGACGTCGGGCATGAATTCCTGAGGTTCTCTCTTACTTTCCTCCCGAATCTCCTGTGAGGAAGACGGATAACTCACTCGCTCCCTTTCCTTTTCCGCTTTTTCCAATGCCTTGTATATTTTGCTCATTTCACCTCTCCGCTCATCTAAAATATTTTCTCAAGGTTTCCTCGTAAAACTTTTCGACTATTTTCCCAAGAGATTGGACCCGTTCCGAAATCTCCCATCTCACTTTTGGGAGAGACTCTTTCCACATAAAATAGGAGGAGATTCCAAAAGTGAGAAAGATCATCATTACGGCTGTCAAGAAGATGGATCGTCTTCGTTTTCGTTTCTTCCCGGTCCCCTCCAGATGGTCAATCACCTCATGGATGATTTTTGGTCCGATGACTTTCTGGTCGGTTGCATATCCAGTCAACAAGGCATTATCACAAACGATATTGATCAGCCGCGGGATTCCTTTTGAATACCGATAAATCTCCTTCAAGGCTTTAGGGGTGAAAAGATGAGGATCGCTGACGCCTGCAACCCTCAACCTTTTATAGATGAATTCTATTGTCTCCTCCTGATTGAGAGGCTGGAGATGGTAGCGGAGGCTCACTCTCTGTTTTAACTGGCGATATTGCGGATCGTTCAAAACATCGTTAAGTTCCGGCTGGCCGATCAGGATGACCTGGAGAAGCTTGGACTTGGGTGTTTCCAGATTGGTTAGCAGACGCACCTCTTCGAGCAGTTTTGGATCAAGGGTATGGGCCTCATCAATGATCAAAACGACATTTTCGTTTTGAGCATAACGGTCCAATAAAAAATTGTGGAGATGGGTCAGATATTGCCCCTTCGATCGTTTCTGTCCTTTTAGCCCTAAATCCTCGCAGATATAGCTAATAAAATCGGTGGAGCCCAATTTCGGGTTGAAGAGGTAAGCCGTCCTTGTGCTCCCATTCAATCTGCTTAAAAGGGTCTGGACGAGCGTGGTCTTGCCGGTCCCCACCTCTCCTGTAATCACGGTAAACCCCTTTCTCTCTTTAACCGAATAGGTGAGGTGGGCCAACGCCTCCCTGTGGCTTTCGCTTAGAAAGAGAAATTTGGGATCCGGAGTGATCTCAAAGGGTTTTGTTTTAAAACCGTAAAATTTGGTGTACATAATAATCGCTTTTCCCCCCTCACCCTTCCCCTCTCCCCCAGGGGAGAGGAGGGAAATGAGGGGATATTGTTTTAAGCGGCCTCTTTTCTGACGACCGGGATGTTCGCCAACACCTTAAACCCCAGGGTGGCTTCCAGATCTTCAGCATCCCTGAACGAACGATCCATCTGTTCTCTAAAGAAGGCCATCCCAAGACCACAACCTGTCCCCAACAGGAGACCGAAGAGAAGAGTTTTAGGGATATCCGGCCTGAAAGGTGTCTCGGGAACACGGGCGGGATCGAGCACTTTAAACTGTTCGCCCTTCTGGCGGCGCTCTAAATTCTCGGCCTGCTGAGCCTCTTCGCTCTTCTTCAAAAGGGTCTGGTAGAGGTCTTTCATGTTCAGGTAGTCCCGTGTTAATTGGGCCATCGCCAGTTCCCGCACCGGTGTCATCTCGATCCTTTCCCGGTATCGGTTGATCTGAGCCTTGATCTTTGCTTCCTCTTCCCTCCACCTCTCAATCTCCAGCTCCGTGGCGATCAACTGAGCCTCCATCTCTTTGTATCGGGGATTGAGTTTAAAGTCAGGCCTCTCCTCTTTGCCTCCTTTCTTCCCCTCTATTTTAAGCGCCGGTATGGGAGTAACGGTGACAGAAGATGCAGATTCTTCGGATTTCTTCTCTGCTCTTTCCTTTTCCAGTTTGGCCTCAAGATCTGCAATTTTCTTTTTGAGAACAAGGATGTCCGGATGTCTTTCAGTATACCTGGCCTGAAGGTCCGAAAGTTGATTCCTCATCTGCTCCAGTTGAATTTCCTGTGGGTCTCTTGCCACAGGCCTGCTTGGAGTTTCCGGGGAGGTGACCGTAAGGGGAGGACTTTCCTGTCTACTTACCGCCGAAGCGATGAGAAGCTCTGTGTCGGAGAGTTGTTTCTGGATGATCAATTTTCTATCCTGGGCGGCCCTCATGGCCTCTCCAATCCGCTGATAGTGGAACTGAAGTTGTTCGAGAACCTTGAGATTTGCCTCTCGCTGTTCGGGAAGCTCCCCCATGAATTGCCTCTTAAACTGGGTTACCGCCTTCTCCTGCTCTTCGAGCCTGGCCTTGGTGGCATTCAATTCAATGACAAGAAATTCTGAAGTTCCCACGGCCTGTTGTTCCCGCAATTTAAGGTTCTCCTCGATAAAGAGGGAGGCCAACTTGTTCGTGACGGTGGTGACTACCCGCGGATCATTCCCGATATAGGAAATGGTGAAGTAACTTTCCTTCCCTTTGATTTCTATCCGGATATTCCGCCTCATCAGTTCGACAATCTCTTCCATCGTTTTCGATTTGACCTCTTCCGGATAGAGTTTGAGCTGGGAAATGACCTGTTCCAAACGGGTTCGGCTCATGATTTCCTGGCCGATCGATTGGAGACGGTCTTCAATTTTTGATGTCACGGTGGGCCTGACAAATGTCTCTGGAACCTTCTGGGGAGTGACAAGAATGAGTGTTGTCGCCCGATACTCTTTGGGTGTGAAAACGGCAAAAAGCGCGGCTCCCGCCATGACGATGATGAAAGGAATGACAATATACCAGATTCGGCGGATGAAGATCTCGATATAGTCATGGATATTGAATGATTTCTCAGGATTGATCATTTTACTCCTCCAACGTCCCTAAGGATTCAAGGATTCCAGGGGTCAAGGGTCAACCCCAATTAAAAAATTAAAACGTTGCTGTCACCTTAAACATTCCCCGATATTCGCTATAGTCGTTCAAATCAAGATTGGAATGGTTTTCTCTATGAGAAGCCTCGAGAGCCACCGTTAACCAATTAAAAAGCCGATAGGAGGCATTTCCTCCAATCCCCAATATGCGATTCGTCTCTTTTTCCCCTCCTATCGCAACTCCAGGAAGCTTCGCCCATTCATAACTACTAAAAAGTCCAACATTCATCTTTTTAAGAAGCTGATAGTTCACCCTTCCCAGGACTCTGTGGTATTGAGTGAAGCCTTTGTTTTCAGAAGAGAAGTAGTCCTCCGTGTATCCGCCTTGCAAAGAGAGCGTATAGGTCGTTTTCTGCGCCCGCTGTGTGACGAGAATGTCGTAAAAAGGGCCGCCCTGAGTTGAACCCCTCTCAGGATCTTTCCAGTAATACCCCCCCTGGATCCTTGCGCTGAGCGTTGGATTGAAGGCATGTTCAACACCGATGCTCGGTCGATAGACCGCATAATCAACGGAAGGGGGATCGAAATTCCGCCACAGTTGAGTATATTCTCCGAAGAGGGAGGTTCTCGGATTAAGGCGGTGAGTGTATCGGCCCATCCCCATATGACCTATTAAATCCGGGGATCTCTGGAAATTCCCAAGCGTGAGACCATACTCAAAGGACACTCCATTTCGAATATCGAACCAATAGGTGATTCTGGGGTTGATGAAATTCTCCGTACTGTCTTCGGATGTCCGACTATCAATTCGATAGATGTTATTGCGATAGTTGACGGAAAAGATGTTTTCCCTGCCGAACTGATATTGCACCGAGGGCTCAAAAACATTCCGGACATAGGGCGCCCTCTTCTGCGTTCTTGAAGGGAGATATCCGCCCTCGATGGAAGTTGAAGAATATTCCGCCTCTCTAACCTCATTCGACCGGATGACGTAATCTTTTAGCCGGAAGACCAGCCTTGGAGTGACGGCATACCAGGCGTTGAGCGTCCCATGGAGGCTGATGTAATTCTCTTCATGCTCCTTTGCATAGAAGTTGAATCCCCCGCGAACGTCCAAATCCGCCCCATATCTCTCTTCGGCCGTAGGGGTCGGCCGGAATTCACCCGTGACAGGGGATTTGGGCGCAGTAGAAAATTTTAGGCCTGGAGTAATCGTGGTGATATAGTCGTCCCGTTTTCTGCGGTTTGGGGTCAAGTCGAGGTTACTGTTGTATTCCTCGTGGACGGTGATATAAGCTTTGAAGTGTGAGAGGAGGTCTTCCGACCCGGCATAAACGATTCCTGGAAACATCATCAGAAATAGACCTAAGCCCAAGCATTTCATTCTATTCATTTTATTCTCCTTTTCCACCCTGCCTCATTTCGGTCATTGCCCCACGCCCGATCTCTTAATCCGGCACGATAATGGTGTCGCCCGCCTTGAGGATAATGTTTGAACCCAGATCCTCCCCTTTCACAATCTTTTTATAATTGACGGTGATCCGTTTCTCTTTCCCGTTTTCTTTCCGGATGATTAAGATTTTCTTTTGATTGGCCCAATCCGTAAATCCTCCTACCATGGAAACCATCTGAAGGAGAGACGTTTCACTTCGCAACCGATAGACCCCGGGATTTCTTATCTGGCCAGAGACATATACTTTGAAACTATTGGCCTCCATCACCATCACCGTGACATTAGGATCCCCGATAAATTCTTTAAATCGCTGAGCCAATATCTCTTTCAATTGCAGAGGCGTCAGGCCTTCCGCTTTAATTTCATCGACCAGGGGCAAAGAAATGATGCCATCCCGCCTTACCGGAACGGTTCTTGATAGATGCTCTTCTTTCCAAATGTGGATATAAAGAATATCCTCCGACCCGATGATATAGTTTTCACTATCGGCAACCACCTCGGCTTGAGCCTGTTTTTTTAAAAGGGCCTCTTTCTCTGTTTGAGGGTAGGCCGCCGGAGGATATATAAAAAGGACCACTATTCCGATGATTCCAAAGGACAATATTTTTTTCATTTTACAACTCCTTCCTTTCGACTTCGCCTCCCCTGTCTGCCGCAGGCGGCGCCAACGATAAAAATACAACCCATCTTCCCCCCCACCTTCATCCTCCCCCGCGAGGGGGGAGGAGATTTTTATTCTTATATTTTAACTAAGAGGGTTCTGAATTCAGCGCCCTTTTAATGAGGTCCATCGTATCCGCTCCATTTATGGGAAAACAGAGTTGATCGAAAACGACCTCGAACTCACTGTCTTTAAAATCGTAATATCTCAGAGTGTTTTCGAACCGGGATTTCACATGCTCTCCTGCCTTAGAATCTGCGTAAGGGAGGAGAACGGCGAGACGATTCATTTCGAGAGAGCCAATAATATCGCTCTCCCGAGTCTCCTCCGTCAAAATATCGCTCAATATCCGGCCATAAGTGTTTTTCTCCTCTTTGACATCATTTTTGGGAAATGGTTTTATTTTTAGGAGCATCAGGCAGAGAAAGTTTTGATAACGTCGAGCCCGTTTCACTTCAAGGTCTAAAAGAAAGAAAAAAAGATCTCGATCCAATACTCTTCCGTATGATGATCCGAACTCTCCCATAAATGTCTCCCTGTTACCCGCCATCACACCCCTCCATTGCCGCTTGAGATGGGTCCACCGGTTTAACCGGCACTCCCCCCCTTCCCCTGATATTCCCTAATTTTATTCAAATGGTATTTCTCAATTTTATAGAGCAATGCCTTGTAACTGATACGGAGTAATTTGGCCGCTTCCTTTCTATTCCAATGGGTCTCATGGAGGGTCGCGTGAAGGAGATATTTCTCCGCTTCGTCACCCGCCTTTTTCCCCACTTCCTTCAAATCGGGGAGCGGTTCTCCGATGACGTGGGATCTTAAGGATTCAACGAGGATCTCGCCATTTTCCTTCTTCCCGAGAAGTTTTTGAATGACCGCTTCTTCATCCGATGTGACGATCATCCGTTTGACGATATTCTCCAACTCCCGGATGTTTCCCGGCCAAAGGTATTCTTTGAATATCTTGGTCGCTTTCGGCGAGAGGGGAGGGACATCCCGTCTATATTTCTCTTTGTAAAAATTGAAAAAATATTGGGCGAGTGGAAGGATCTGTTCCTTCCGTTCCCTTAAAGGCGGAACCGCGATGCTGATGACATTAATCCTGTAGAAGAGGTCCTCACGGAAAAGCCCTTCCATCATCGACCTTTCCAAATGATTTTTAGTGGTGACAATGACCCGGGCATCGATGAAAACATCTCCATCTCCTCCCAATCGAGAAAATTTCCCATCCTGGAGGACTTGGAGAAGTTTGCCCTGAAGGGAAATTTCCATCTCACCGATGTCATTGAGCAATATCGTTCCCCCATTGGCTAATTCGAACTTCCCCGGCTTCTTCAGGTGGGCTCCTGTAAATGCCCCCTTTTCAAACCCAAAAAGCTCACTTTCAAGGAGGCTTTTGGGAATGGCAGTGCAATTCAGTTTCAAAAAATGTCTTTTTGCCCTCGGAGAAATTTCATGAATCGTCTTGGCTATTAATTCCTTCCCCGTTCCGCTTTCGCCTTTTATTAAAACCGTGATATCGGCCTTCGCGACTTGGTCAATAATGGTTTTGACCTTTTTCATCTTTAAACTATTAGAAAAAATAATTTTTGAAAAGTTATTCATGATAATCTTGTAAAAGGTCGTCTCACCGGTGAAAACCGGTGTTCAGTGCTTTCATAATGAATTGAGATTACTGGATTCCGGCTGGAGTTTATCCCGTACTTTGTTACGGGGCCGGAATGACGATCATTGGCCTTTTTCGACTTTTTACGACTTCATTATTCATAACGATTGAATCAAATAGCAATTGGAGTGCCAAGTAAAGACGATTTATCGCTGATCTTCTAACCTTTTGTAAATATGAGAATATCTGTGCTTATAAGTTGAAATAAATTACAGTTTATTTTTTAAAAAATATAAATAAGTGGTAACGATTCAGGAAAAAGTGGTAAAACATTACCACTTTTTCTTTTTTTGCCCAGAAAATAATAGTTTCGTTATACGGTCAGGGCTAAGATGCCCGTATCGTTAGATTGAAATTGACGTTTGTCGTTGTCGAAGCTCGTATCGAGGCTCGTATGTGGATGCTGGATACTCGAGCTTCAAGTTTCGAGCCTCTTGCTTTGATACGAGCATCGTCACCGAAAACCTTTTTTATAACCGTTACCAGTAACCGAAACGGGCTTCGTAACCGTAACCCAAACACCCGGAGTATTTTCATCGTTCGAGGGTGACGCTCCGTCATGAAGTATTGCCTAGAAAATAGATTGTTTCCATTTATGATCAAGAATCAACTCCTTAAAATTATATGGAAATTTATTGAGTTAGAGAAATAAACTGTTTTTCAAGACCACAATCTTTAATCTTATATAGGAGGGCTTTATAGCTAATATTGAGGAGTTGGGCCGCTCTTCTTCTATTCCAGTTCGTTATCTGCAAGGCTTTGAGAATCGTCTTGGATTCCGCTTTGATCGTGGCTTCCCTATGAACATCTTTCAACGAAGGCCAGGACTTGGAATTGGCGATGGACTTTTCTTTCTCGATGGTCGCATTTTCTATGATCCCATGAGTTAATTCATCTATAATCATCTTTTCGTTTTCAAGAATAACGTAACGCTGGATGACATTCTCCAGTTCTCGAACATTTCCCGGCCAATGATGTTGTTTAAAAATCCTCATGATCTTACTCGATAAAGTGGGCACCTTTTTCTGGTACTTTTTGCTGAATTTATCTAAAAAATATTCTATGAAAACCTGAATTTCCTCCCCCCTCTCCCTCAGAGGAGGGATGGTGAGGTTGACGACATTTAGACGATAATAGAGATCTTCGCGAAATTGGCCATGGTTCACCATTTCTTCGATATTTTTATTTGTTGCAGCCAATACCCGAACATCCACCCATATATCTTTCTTCCCTCCCAATCTTGAAAATTCCCTGTCCTGAAGCACTTGAAGAAGCTTGCCTTGGAGAAAGGGGCTCATCTCTGAAATCTCGTCTAAAAAGATCGTGCCGGTATGGGCCAGTTCAAATTTTCCTGGTTTCTGCCGGTAAGCTCCCGTAAAGGCCCCCTTTTCATAGCCAAAGAGTTCACTTTCAAGAAGTTCTTGCGGAAGAGCGGCGCAATTCACTTTGACAAATGGTTTTTCTTTCCGAAAGGAATTGAGATGGATCGAGCGGGCAACTACCTCTTTTCCAACGCCGCTTTCCCCCTGGATCAGGACCGTCACGTCCGTATTGGCAACCTGATCCATCAGTTCCTTAATTCGATGCATTTTTTCACTTGCATAGATAAAAATCCCGTTCTCCCGAGTCATTTCGCCGACCTCCACAAAAGCGGGAGTGGCGTCAGGAGAAGGCTTTTCGGAGCTTTTCATTAACCGTTGTATTTCCTTGATCTCTAAAAAGAATCGTGAAGAGGTGAGAGCCATTCCGACCTGGTTGGATATATAGGACAACACCCATTTGTCCCCCTCATTGAATGCCCCTTTCTGGGAATGACTGATGTTAAATACTCCAACGACTTGATCATTTTCACGGATGGGAAAACAGATCAGGGAATTTACTTTTTCACTTGAGCCATCTGCCTTTACGAAATGGGGTTCTTTCTTCACATCATTTAGCAGGACGGCCTGTCCTTCTTTGAAAACTTTTCCCGCAATTCCCTCTCCAGATTTAAATCTTTCCCCATTTTTGGATTGATCTGGGTAAAAAACACTCTTCTTTTCACCCTTCCCTCGAGCTGAACGAACCACGAGACATCCGGAGACTGGGTCTTTCAGCATCAAAGAGCAGTTTTCGGCATCGATTTCCTCTATCACAACATCCAGAATCGCCTTACAGGTTTCACCAAAATCGGGCACATGGCGCATCGCTCCCTGAACCTTCTGGAAGAGACCGAACGCTCGGTTGCCTTTCCCCACGAAGAAAGGGATGTCTGAGGCGTTTTCAAAGCTTTTGGATAAGGCATCGAGTTTCATTTTTTCACTCCGGAATATTTTGACGTCTTCGACAGCGGATAGACCATATCTTTAAGAAGTGATAGCAATTATAATACCAATCTCTTTGCCTCTTTTAAAAACCTTTCAATCCATCAATTTTACTAATGATTTGTGAAAGTGGGTTCGGGAAGAAATCTTTTGATTATCATCTAAATTGACCATTCGGCACATGTAGTGAGCCCAATGGCATAATGGGGAAAATAACTTAAATCATTTCGGGTAGTTTTAGATCTGGAATAAAAAGGAAGAACTAATGAGGGAGAGATTCCTTTTGCATCTCTTCCACCACGGCTCTGAGAGGCTCCGGAAGATCAAACTGATCGGGATACGTAAAACATTGAAAAGATGCGGTTTGAACAAGTGAACTTAAGAGATTGTCAGATATAAATGAGGGATGATTTTGAATTAAATGTGAAAGCCTTCCCACCAGAGCTTTTGAACCCATCTGGTCTGTCTCGGGAAGGAGGAGGACAATCTCCCCATTATTCTTTGCTACGACGTCTTCTTCCCTTATGAATTTTCTAATCATCTTTGATAGTTCCCTATAAAAATGGATAGATGGTTTCCCTACCCTCTCCCTCGCCGGGATCTGGATGAGGAGAATCGAGAGAGAACGGTGATGCCTCCTCGCCCTCTTAATTTCCTGTCGAATGTTATGACTCAAAAAGATTTGGTTAAATATCAATCCCTCCATATCTCTTGAGATGGGGTCGAGGAGGTTCAATCTTTCCAATTCTCGAACTTTAGAGGTCACCTCCCGTTGCTTCAACCCTTTTTTGATATGGGCAATAATTTTTTGGGGTGAATAGGGTTTCAGAATATAATCATCGACCCCTATGTCAAAAAGGTTTTCATAGGCTATTTCATCCACCGCCGCATTCGTCACCATCAGGATATAGATTTCAGGAGACTTCTCTTTCATCCATTGGACCATCTCCCGGATACTCTCGTGGGGAGGGATATATTCCATCATGACGGCCGAATATTGCCTTTTATTAAAAAGAGAGCGGGCATCTTTTGTGTTGACCGCTGTCTCGACGCAATAGTTCTCTCCCTCCAGAATCATCCTGTAAGCGTTCAGGAGATTTTTAAAGGGATCGATCAGAAGAATCCAATTCTCGCCCATCATTTATCCTTTTAGGGAGCCAACGTTTGTCGTTGTCGAAACTTGTATCATTTAGTGACCATGAACGTTACATGAACGTTAAACGATGAACGATGAACCAAAACCATTGGAAAGATGGAATAGTGGAATAATGGGTTAGAAAATAATTATTCTTCTTGGTTTTGTCCAATATTCCATTATTCCAATCTTCCATTATTCCGGAATTTCGTTGTCCATTGTTCATTGTATGTCACGAGCATCGTCACCGTTAACCCGTTTTCTTTTTTGTTACCTTAACCTTAATATTCGGAGTAATTCCATGGTTCGATGATGACGAACCCGTCATGAAGGATTACCTTTTTTTTAATGGTTTCAAATGATATTTTTTGATTCGATTCGACAGCATCTTCCTGGTTATTCTGAGTAGTTCTGCGGCTTTTTCCTGATTCCAATTCGTCTCTTTGAGTTTAGCGAGAATCGATGCCCTCTCAAGATTTTCTACGATATTCATTAAGTCAACCTTCCCCTTTCTCTCAATCCGACCGTCTTCCACGTTGAGAAGAAGGTGAGAGGGAAGGTCGTCGACCCTGATGGTATGATTTCTACAGAACACAACCATCTGCTGAATGATATTGGCTAATTCCCTGATATTCCCAGGCCAGGAAAATGTTTTGAGACGCTCGATCACCTCCGGCTCAATTCTTATCGGAACGTCGCCTTCTTGAAACTTCTTAAGAAAGTGGTTGACCAGCAAGGGGAGATCGGAGAGGCGCTCCCTTAAGGGGGGGAGAGTCATTGGAACGATACTTAACCGATAGTAAAGATCTTTTCTAAAATTTCCTTTTCCCAATTCCTCCATAAGATTTCGATTGGTTATGGAGATGATTCGAACATCAACCTTGGTCGACCTCGAATCCCCCACCCTTTCAAACTCCTTTTCTTCGATCACTCTTAAAAGGATCTTCTGAAGATTGACCGGAATTTCACTGATTTCGTCTAAGATCAATGTCCCTTCATGGGCGGCTTGAAAGCGTCCGATCGTATCCTTTACCGCGCCTGTAAACGCTCCCCTTTTGTGACCAAATAATTCCGTTGTGAGAAGGCTCTCCGTGAGCGCTCCACAATTGACAGTCACCAACGGTTTTTCCCGTCTCGAACTATTGTAGTGAATGGTTTTTGCAATGAGGTCTTTCCCCGTCCCACTCTCCCCATGAATGAGAATGGTTGCATCGGTTTTGGATACTTTTCCAATCGTCTCAAATATCTCGAACATTTTTGGGTGATTCCCGACGATATTGGGGAAAGAATATTTTTCAGTCACTTCCTTTCTTAGAGAGTCGATCTCCTTCTCCATCTCCTGAGTTTTGATGGCTTGCCGGATGATGGTAATAAATCTCTCTAAATTATTGAAGATCGGTTTTTCAAAGAAATAGAACGCCCCTTGCTTGAGGGTTTCGACCGCCATCGAAACGGACCCATAAGCCGTGATGAGGATCACCGGAATGTTTTGGTGGTTCCTCTTCACCTCGGCGAGGAGTTCCATCCCGCTCAAGTCAGGCATCCTCTCATCGGTAACGATCACATTGATGGGATTCGCATGGAGTAACTCCAATGCTTCTTTCCCGTTTCCGGCCGGAAAGACATGAAAACCCTCGTCGGTAAGAGCCTCACATATTCCAAAAAGAGAATTGGGTTCGTCATCGACCACTAAAATGGAAGATTGAGACGCCACTATACTTCTCCTGCGCCCTCTTTCGGAAGACGGTTTATGGGCAACATCACTTTAACCGCTGTCCCCTTCTTTTCTTCGCTTTCGATATGGATTTTTCCATGATGACGCTCGACAATGATTCTTCGACAGAGGGCCAACCCCAATCCGTTTCCCCTGGGTTTGGTGGTAAAGAAAGGACTGAAGAGGGATTGCATCACTTCCTTCTTCATGCCGATCCCCTGATCTCGAAAAAAAATCTCTATATTCTTGGAGGATTGGGGGCTCCGGAAGGCCTCGATCGCCAACTCCCCACCGTCAGGCATGGCCTCAAAGGCATTTTTAATGATGTTTACAAAGGCTTGTTTAATCTCCTCATAATTGACACAAACCTTTGGGAGATCAGGGTCTGTCTTGACGGTGATCTTGATTTTTTTGGATTCCGATTCAAACATGTGAGTCAGCATACTCACGACCACTGAAATCACCTCCCGGAGGTTCACCTCGGTGAAGCGAATGAAATCGGGAGGTCTTACGAAATTGAGACACCCCTGAACAAAATCATTTAAGTGCTGAACTTCTTCATGGATGATTTTGATGGATTGAGAGAGAAATTGATCCTCTGAATTGCAGCGTTTTTGAATGATGGCCAAGGCTCCCGCAATGGCATGGAGGGGATTTCGAATCTCATGGGCAAGGAACGGGAAAAACCTTTCAAGGGAGGGATAGGGTTCTAACTGTTGGTCCTCAAGTTGGGCATCACGAATCTCTAAAGCGTTTTTCATCGCCTTGATAAGGATTTGGGATTCCACAGGTTTGGTGAGAAAATCGATAGCCCCTTTTCTCATCATGTCGATGGCCACCTGGTCCCCTCCAAAACCGGTGATGACCACCACTGCAATATCTTTATTGACCTCCTTAACCCTCTCCAACACCTCTTCTCCCGATATGTCAGGCAGTTTCAGATCAAGGAGAATGAGCTCCGGGTGTTCTGTTGACGCTTTTTCAATGGCCGTTTTCCCATCTAAGGCAATAGAGATTTGGTAATCCTCCCCTTCCAAAACTCTCCGGATCAAATTAACAAATTCGATGCTGTCATCCACCACTAAAAGTTTTCTTTCTTTTTTGATCATATGGTAAAAATAGTATAATAAAATTTGGTGACAATCAACTAAAACTTTTTCAGTGTCATTTAAAAATTAAAAGTTCACTCTTTGAATTTCAAAAGTACACTCCTTTTATCTTCTCTAATTTCCTCTCCCCAAGGGGAGAGGATGAAGGTGAGGGGGGGTTGGGAAGCTCCACCCTCACCCCAACCCTCTCCCGCCAGCGGGAGAGGGAGCTATTGGTTTTCATTATTCATTCAATTTTTATTATCATTGTTAGCTGCCTGTCAGGGTGGTTTTAAACATCTCAGGTGTGCACTTTTAATTTTTAGATGACATTCCTTTTTTATGTTACTTGACACGGGGGTCAGAAAAGACTATTTGAGAATAGAAGGATAGGAGAAGGTTCGATGGATCAAAAATTTAAGGAAATAATCTGCGATCTTCAATCTCATCTTGAGTATCTCAAGGAGCTGGGGATCACCGAATTGCCTCTTTCTGGCAACAGGAATGAAAAGATTTATCAATCAGAGGTTTCAACCCGGGTAGGGGCAATTCATGAATTGCCCCTACCTTATAAAATAAAAGAGATCTCTCAAACCGAAATTTTACCCCTAGACGAGATTCGAAGCGAATTGGGAGATTGCCAGAGATGCAAACTCCATCGAACGCGGCGCACGCTTGTTTTCGGGGAGGGGAATGAAAAGGCCAGGTTGATGCTCATCGGAGAAGGTCCTGGTAATGAAGAAGATGTCCAGGGTAGGCCCTTTGTGGGAAAGGCAGGGCAACTCTTAACAAAAATTCTTCAATCCATAGAGATCCAAAGGGAGGAAGTCTATATCACCAACATCATCAAATGCCGGCCTCCGCAGAACCGGAACCCTGAACCCGATGAGATCGAGAACTGTTATCCCTTTCTTTTAAAACAGATTCAGGCCATTGACCCCAGGATCATCTGCGCTCTTGGAACCTTTGCCGCCCACACCCTTCTTAAGACCGATGCCAAGATTACCTCTCTGCGCGGAAAGGCTTACGACTTTTCAGGCATCCAGGTTTTTCCCACTTACCATCCCGCTTATCTTCTGAGGAATCCCGAAAAGAAGAGGGAGGTCTGGGAGGATATGAAACAGATCGCCAGGCTTTTGTCTAATAAATAATCCTCTTCTTCCCCCTCACCCCTACCCTCTCCCGCCAGGGGACTGTGTCGTAATAGGGGAAATGTAAAAAATGTCATGCCGAACTTGTTTCGGCATCTAATAGAATCAAATAGTTACGAGACCCTGAACCAAATTCAGGGTGACAAAATAGTAATTGCGACACAGTCTCAAGGAGAGAGGGAGATTATTAGAAGACCCTCTCCCATATTCCTTTTATGGGTGGAGGCGATAGTTGAGCTGAACCCCCTTTTCGGTCAAGGTATTCAGAATGGCCTCTGTGATCCCTTCCACAAGCAGTTCGAGAAGAGAAAATTTCTTTTTGGGGTAGAGGACCACAGGCTTTCCCTCGATTCCCACCATCTTCGCGGCTGTATCGATGGCGTCCTGGAGGTTTCCAAGCTGATCCACCAACCCCAACTGCTTTGCCTGTTCGCCGGTTAAGATCCGGCCATCCGCCACCTGGGCGACCTTCGAACGGTCCATCTTTCTCCCCTCAGCCACTGCCTGGATGAATTGCTGGTGGACATTGTCAATGACCGACTGGATGAGTCTCTTCTCTTCCGGGGTCATCTCCCTGAAGGGTGATCCGATGTCTTTATGCTCGCCGCTTTTCAATACGACACCCTTGATCCCGATCTTCCTGAAGAGTTCTTCGATGTTGGTAAACTCCATCAGCACACCAATGGAGCCTGTAATCGTCCCGGGGTTGGCTACGATGAGGTCAGAAGCGCTCGCTATATAGTAACCGCCCGAGGCGGCCACCGAGCCCATGGAGGCGATCACCTTCTTTTTTTTATTCGATTTAATCTTCAAGACCTCCCGGTAGATTTCCTGTGATGGCCCTACCCCTCCGCCTGGAGAGTCAATCCTCAGGATGATGGCTTTCACCCCTTCATCATCGTCGTACTGGTGGAGCTCTTCGATGATCCCTGAGGATTGAGTGATCAGCCCCCGGATCTCAACCACCGCAATCTTATCTCTGAAGGCGAATTTCGTAGAGCCCGATCTGGAGACATACTGACCGATGCCGAAGAGGAGGATAAAAAAGAAAGTTAGTAACCCGACGATCGCAACCAAGCCCAGCAAGATTCTTTTCCGTCTCATAGGTATCTCCCTTATTTAGAAAATAGGTTTGGTCCAACGGTAACGGTAAGTCTGCCTGCGGCAGGCAGGGATGCCCGTATCGCTAATAAAAGGTAACGTTTATCGTTGTCGAAGCTCGTATCGAGGCTCGTTAATAGAAACTGGATGCTCGAGCTTCGTTTTCCGAGCTTCTTGCTTCGATACCAGCGTCGTCACCGTAAACCCATTTTCTTTGTTTGTAATTTTAACCGATTAACCCTAAACCATACGGGCTTCGTAACCGTAACCTATAAACCCAAAAACCGGGATTATTTTCATGGTTCGTGTCTGTCTCGTATAAACAGGAGGTGACGCTCCATCACGCCTGTTACCGGATATTTTAAACCGGTGATATTCGAATGGTTTCAAAAGGAGCTGCCTGAAAAACCCGTATCCATTTCGTTTTAACCAGTTCGAGGATGGCCAAAAAGGTGATGACGATCACTCTGCGTGAGGCCTGTTCGGGAAAGAGGAGATGAAAGGGAAGGCTTCGCTTCTCCTTTTGAAGAAGGAGAAGAATCTCCTGGACCTTATCCTCCACGCTGAGTCTATCCAGGATGACTTCATGGAAGGACTCCTCCGTTGCCCTTTCGAGAACCTTGCGAAGGGCATCAATGAGATCGAAGAGGTTGGCTTCGATTCTCTCCTCTTCCGGCGCCTTCTCTTCCCCCGATGCCAAACGGATAAAGACATTCCGGTCCAGCATGGGCCTTTGCACCAGTTCTGTGGCGGCATTCTTATATTTCTGATATTCCAGCAGCCTTCTCACCAACTCGGCTCTCGGATCCTCCCCTTCCTCTTCTTCCACGGAAGGCTGGGGAAGGAGCATCCTCGATTTGATATGGAGGAGAGTGGAGGCCATCAGAAGATACTCTCCTGCAGTGTCCAGATCAAGGGTCTTCATCCATTTGAGATAATCCAGGTATTGTTCCGTGATCAGGGCGATGGGAATGTTGAAGATATCCATCTCATCCTTCTGGATGAGATGGAGCAGAAGGTCGAGGGGACCTTCAAACGTCTCCAGCCGGATGGTATAAGGATATCTCTCCTCTGAATAGAAGTTGCCTTCGGACATCATCCTACTCCAAGTGATTTGGTCAAGTATTGTAACTCGTCCTGCCGTGTAATCACCTGCTCATCCAATCGGGCCTTGAGAAGATCCTCCAATCCCTTCCGGATGGAGGGCCCGGGTTTGACTCCCATTTGAATGAGGTCCGCCCCTCTCAAGATAGGTTTCGTATCCTTCAACTGGGTAAAATAGAGGGAGATGTATCGACGGGTGGCCATCTGGGTCGTCTTGGCCATCATAAACAGCTTGACCTCCGTTGAAAGGGGATCGAGAACCGTGTAAATCTCCGAGCGTTTAGGTTCCCTTCCAGCGTTGACCCAGGAGAAAATCTGAAGCAGGGCCAGATCACCCTGGCGTTTTTCCTCCATCACCCTCCTTTTCTGCCGATCGTTCATTGCCAACCGTTCGCAGATCTCCAAGCTCTCCTGCTCCTTGAGGGAATCGATGAGGCCGTAAAAGTAGATCAGCCAACGCTCAAATCTCTCTTCAAGGAAGAGAAGGTCAAACCAGGCGATGACATGATGAATCTGTTCAAAGAGGGCGATCTTCTCCTCGTCCAGTTTGAGATGGGAATGGAGAAAATGGAAGAGGTTGAAATCTCTCATCCGTTTCATGGCGGGGATGGGATCCTCTTCCTGACAGATGAGGATCAACTCCGAGAGAATCCGTCCCCCTGAAAGTCGGTTAAAGATGCCTGTCTTGACCGCATTCTTCATCAAATTCTGAGTGTGTTTTCCAATCTGAAACCTCAATCGTTGTTCGAAACGGATCGCACGAAAGACACGGGTTGGATCCTCTACAAAGGAGAGATTATGGAGGACACGAATCACCTTCTCCTTAATATCTTTTACCCCGCCGAAAAAATCGATCAATTCTCCGAAGGCCCGTGGATTGAGCTGGATGGCCAGCGTATTGATGATGAAGTCTCTGCGATAGAGATCCGCCTTGATTGATCCCCGTTCCACCGTGGGAAGGGCGGCCGGAGAATCATAGACCTCCAGACGTGCGGTCGCCACATCAATCTTGAGGCCATCCGAAAAGAGGATAAGGGCCGTCCCGAATTTTTTGTGAGTTCGAATCCGGCAGGGAAATCTCCTTTCAAATTCCTCTGCCAGACGGATCCCGTCGCCCTCCACGACGATATCGATATCGTAGTTTTCCACCCTCATCAGAAGGTCCCTAACAAAACCTCCCACGCCGAAGACCGAATACCCCAGGTCATCCCCTACCCTGCCAAATTCTGTTAGGAGGCTCCGTATCCTTTCCGGAAATCGCTCCTCCATCAATTTGGAGATCATCTTCTTCCGTGCATAAAGGGGTTGACTCTCTCTTACCGATTTGGCCATCCCCTCGTGGAGGACCTGCATCACATCGCCCATGGCCACGATCCCAACGAGCCGGTCCTTTTCGATGACGGGGAGGAGGCTCTGGTTCTGTCCGATCGCCAATTCCTGAATTCGGGAAAAGGGGGTTTCCGGCGAGATGGAACAAAACTCCGTCATCATATATTCCTTCACCAGGGCATCCTTCAGCCCGTGATGGACGGCCCTTTCTATTACTTCCTTGGAGATGAGGCCAACCACTCTCTCCTCCTGAATGACCGGGAGGATATCGAGAAGATATCGGGAAAGAATCTCTCCTGCCTCCCCCAGGGTACGGCCGGGTTCCACTGTCTTGACCGGATAGACCATGAGGTCCCTGGCCACCCTTCTGGGTCTGACAACCTGTCTCAACACCTTGATCAGGCGACCGTGCGCCTCTAAGAGTGTCACCCCTTTGAGGGTGGCTGAAGCGGCCGTGGGGTGGCCGCCTCCCCCAAATTCAGCGGCAATTTCTGAAACATTGACCTCCTCAATCCTGCTCCTTCCGATCAAGTAAATCCGACCTTCCATCTGGACAAGGACAAAGAGGACATCGAGATTCTCCATATCCTTCAACTTATGGACGAGGACGGCAATGTCCCCAATATACCGATCCGCAGAGGCCTGGGAAATCACCACATCGATGCCGTGGACATCATACCGGGTGGCCGATTGGATCAGGTCATTGAGCAGGAAGACCTGTTCCGAGGTGAGCTCCCGTGTGATCACATTCGACAGGATATTGAGATTGGCCCCTTTTCCCACCAGATATCCTGCCGCCCGAAAATCCTCCTCTCTGGCCGAAGGAAAGGTCAGATTTCCTGTATCCTCATAGATGCCGAGGAGCATGACCGTGGCCTCATCGGGAGCGATGTGGATCTCCTTTTTTCGCAAGAGGTCCAGAAGAAGTGTGACCGTGGCCCCAACTTCGGAGACCACTTCGATCGAGCCCCTGATATCGTCCGAAGAAGGAGGATGGTGATCGTAAATATGGATATCCAGTCCGGGTTTCAGTGCAATCTCAGAAAATTTTCCGATCCGGCTGATCTGACGGGTGTCGACCAGGATCAATCTTTCGACCTCGCCGAGGTCAATATTTTTCACCCGCTCCACTTCAAGGGCATAGAGGGTGGAGTGGATGAAAAACTCCCGCAAACTTCTCTCCTGAGATCCCGGGAAGACCAGAACCGCTCCCGGATAGAGTTTTTTGGCTGCCAGCATAGAAGCCAGAGAATCGAAATCCGCATTCGTATGGGTGGTGATGACTTCCATCATCAATACACAATTACCAATGGTCAATTATCAATGATCAATTAGCAATGATTAAACGGATCCAGAGAAGTCAGAAATTCTCAATTCGCAATGGTCAATGGACAATTCTCAATGATCAATGATCAGTAACCAGTAAAATAGAACATCTCTATTTTCTTTACTCATAGTCAATTGTAATGAACTCGTAAAAAGTCGTCATTCCCGTGAAAACGGGAATCCAGAGAATTCTAACTACATGAAAAGACTGTCCCGCCTTTGGCGGG